>CAYWHQ010000120.1:0-7929 GCA_964457665.1 uncultured Prolixibacteraceae bacterium
GGTAATCACCCTCATCATGATCCTGATCTGCGCCCTCATGACCTCCATCACCATCACCCGCGAAAAGGAGTTCGGAACCATGGAGGCCTTGCTGGTGTCACCACTGAAGCCCATCCAGATCATCCTGGGGAAAATCGTACCCTACTTCATCCTCTCCTTTGTGGATGTGATCATCATTCTGCTTCTTTCCCGCTTTGTCTTCGACCTCCCTGTCAAAGGCAGCACCATCCTGCTGCTGGCCGAAGCCATGCTCTACATTCTGATGAGCCTCTCGCTGGGTATTCTGATCTCCACAATTTCCAGAACGATGCAGCAGGCGATCTTTATATCGCTTGTGGGAATGATGCTTCCGACAGTCTTGCTATCCGGATTCATCTACCCGATCGAAAACATGCCGGAAGTTTACAACTGGGTGAGCGCCATCCTGCCCCCGCGCTATTTCATCATCATCATTAAAAACGTGATGATCAAAGGCACCGGGTTCGAATATATCTGGAAAGAGACCCTGATCCTCTTTCTCTTTACGCTGGCCGCGATAGGGATCAGCATGCGGAAATTCAATATCAGATTACAGTAATACAAGAGGAAAAACCGATGAGAACGATCTTCTATCTAATCCGAAAAGAGTTTATTCAGATCTTCAGGGATAAGTTCCTGGGCAAGGCGATTTTTGCCATTCCCATCGTTCAGATGCTCATTCTGGTGCCAGCTGTAACCTTCGAGATAAAAGAGGTAAGACTTTGCATTGTCGACAAGGATATGACCACCGAATCGAGGGAACTGGTAGGTAAACTTGTTGGTTCCTCGTTCTTCAGGGTAAAGCATACCACCTTTTCCGAACGGGAAGCCAACAATCTGCTGCAATCCGATCAATGCGACCTGATCCTCCAGATACCGTCGGGTTTCGGAAAGGACATCGGCAAAGGAACCCCTGCCAGGCTGATGGCCTCCGCCAACGCGATCAACGCCATGAATGCCCAGCTTTCCTGGGCTTATCTCAATGGAGTGATCATGGACTACAACATGAATATCCTGGCAGAGGAGATCGGCAGCCGCACTTTTACTACGATCCCGCAGATCGAGGTGACAAACCGTTACTGGTACAACGAGATGCTCAACTACAACTACTATATGCAGCCGGGAATCCTGGGGATTCTGGTGCTGGCCATCGGCTTTATCCTTGCCGGTCTGAACCTGGTAAAGGAGAAGGAGATCGGCACCATCGAACAGATGAATGTAACCCCTGTGAAGAAATACCAGTTCATCCTCTCCAAGATCATCCCATTCCTGATCATCGGGCTGATCGATCTCGCTCTTGGCATAGCCATCGGGATCCTGGTGTTCAATGTCCCGTTTGTGGGCAGTGCATGGTTGCTGTTTCTCTGCTCCACCATCTTCCTGATCGCCGTGCTCGGGCTGGCGTTGCTGATATCCACTTTCTCGGGAACCCAGCAGCAGTTCATGTTCACCGGTTTCTTCTTCATGATCATCTTTATCCTGATGAGCGGCATCTTCACTCCGATCGAGAGCATGCCCGGCTGGGCGCAGAAGATCGACCTGTTTAATCCGGTGGTCTACATCATGCGGATCAACCGGATGGTGATGCTGAAAGGCTCGACCTTTTACGACATCCGGACGGAGTTCCTGTCCCTGGTTATTTTTGCCATTGCCTCCACCACGCTTGCAGTTAACCGCTACCGGAAAACGGCGTAAATTTCCGGAAGCAATCTGTCAGCGCTACACCTGCCACCTGATCATGATAATCCCTGGGTTGCAGGAGTAAATCCAGAAATCATTGCCAATGTTGGTGTTCGATTGAGACAAGAGTCGAAATCCTGAAACCAGAAAATAAAGGAAAATCAGTATTTTTGTTTCGCTTTTCTACGAAATGCTAAATTCAATGGTATCCAAATCATCCCCCTATACCGTTCATCAGAAAATGATGGCACGCTACGCCAAGGCACTGTCGCATCCGGTAAGGATTTTTATCCTGAATTTTCTGGCTGATAAAAACTGCTGCTACAGCGGAGACATGGCCGAGGAACTTCCCATTGCACGGTCCACCCTATCCGAACATCTGAAAGAACTTAAAAATTCCGGGCTGATCCAGGGAGAAATCAACCCGCCTTACATAAAATATTGCATTAACCAGGAACACTGGGAAGAGGCAAAAAAGTTGTTCGGGGATCTCTTTAAATAATGAAGTGGCTCATACCCTGTACCAAAAAAAACACGCTACTTCGTTACATGCTTTCAATGTCTTGGCCGGGGACCAGCAACGGGGTCACAACCGATATATAACCAGCAACAAAATGTAAAAAGGAGGTCCGGAAAAAACTTAACGAAAGGCTGCTTTAAGTTTTTTCAGCACGTTCTTTTCCGGATCAGTCTTGCGCCATCGGTGACCGCTCCGATCATGGAGGCAAAACTGCTGTTCTCCCTGATATCAAGGTCTGTAATAATGTGAAGATCGATCAACCCGTCTGAAACATATCCTGTTTTCTTATAATTCAGTTCCGCAAGGCACAGACTCCAGCCCTGGAACCACGCCGTCAATTCCCTTCTCTGCTGTTCATTCCCCCTGAAATGGATCAGAATATCGATATCGCTGGCAGGCCCCGAAGTGGCATTCTTCGTGCTCCCGATCAGATACATTGCTTCCACGCCAAATCTTTCCTGATCAAGCTTTTCCGCAATTATATGCACCATCTCGTTTCTCCAGATCCAGTGAATATCCGGTTGTTCCGGAAGCAATCCGGAAGCGTCGCAGCCCGGAGCGAGATTCTCTTCATTTTCTTTTTCCAGTGTCTCCATCGTCTGCTGGAGTTTCTTTCTGAAGATATAAGCGCTGATGCTGGCGGCAATGGTATTCAGCAGCTTTTGTTCCTCCGGCAGGAAAGGGCTGCTCCCCGGCCAGGATTTAACCTGGGTATAAAACACCTCAATCTTTCCGAAAGCCTTGTCGTCAATGACGATATCAGCCGACTGCCTCCATTCGGTCTCCAACCAGCCATCCTCCTTAAAGATACGGTCTTCGAACTCTATCTTTACCCTCAGATGCACGGGGTATTGCCATCCGCCCCAGATATGCTGTACGATCTCCATCAGAAAGTCGTCGACCGGGAGATTTTCCCGGATGATCTCGCTGACCCTATAGAGGCATTTCAACTCCTTCTCCCGTTCCTTCAGGCGGGCCAGCTTTCGTTCGAAGTCAGATTGACCGAATGGCATAACGATGAAAGATCTTCAAAGATCGTCAGTTTTTCATTATGCTCTCAGGTTTATTGCAGGGAGGAGAAGGAATTTCTAGACAACGATCAGCTTCCGGGGATCTGGGCTCGCAGGTTGATGGCTGCCATCATGGCCAGAAAAATTTATGTAACTTGTCTTTTCATATTCGATGCTTGTCAAACCTCACAATTTTAAGAATTCCGAAACTTGCAATCATCTCCCTGACTGGCTTGTAAATGTAAAACCTAAAAGAAAAGTGGAAATGATCATCAATGGAGGCTCTGAAGTTATCAGTATCCTTTTGACAATTTTGTGCGGAAGATAAAAGTATCACGAAACAGTATAAATATCTGCTTATGAAACCGTCAATGCAGTAACTTTATCCGGGTTTTAAATCATCGTGCCATGAAAACTGTTCCCATTTTCCTTTCCATCCTGCTGACCTGCGCCGCTTTCACCGTGAAAGCCCAGTGGAATACCAACACCTCGGTCAACCTGCCAATATCAACCTTAGAGGTGGCTGACATGCAGACCGCCTCTACCACCGACAACAAAATGTGGATTGCATTTTACGCGGTAAACGGCGGTAACTACGACATGAGGGCCCAACTCCTGGATGCGAACGGGAACAAACTCCTGGGTGCCGATGGGGTTCTGGTCAGCAATCAGCCATCGGGTTCGGCCACTTTTGTTTTCAACGTTTGCGTGGATGCCTCCAACAACCTGATCATCGGTTGTCAGGATCAGCGATCGAGCGACATGCAGGCCGTTCTGTATAAAATTTCACAAACCGGTACACATCTTTGGAGTTCCAACGGGGTCGTTCTGGGTTCAGGTCTGGCTCCCTATCCCGCTGTACTGAGCACAGGAGAGGTGGTGGCAGTTTGGGCCGAATCGAACAGCAATACGCAAAACATACAGAAGATCACCACCGGTGGAACAACCGCATGGGGATCTCCCATCCCGATCCTGGTCGGCACCACCGGTACCACCCGTGGACAGACAATTGCCAATAATACAGGAAAATTTACCGTAGTTTACCAGAAGATGGGTTTTGGAATCTCCACCACCCTCTACTCCCAAATGTTCGATAACAGCGGAACCGCCCTGTATGCTCCGCTGCAGATCAGCAACCAGACCTCAAGCGGTTCCCGGTACTATTCGATTGCCGCCGAAGGTGATACAACTTTCTTCGGATATTATGTCTCGTCGGGCACACGTTTTAACTCTTTTCTTCAGCGGATCAATCCGGGAGGCAGCATCCCCTGGGGTATCAATGGTTCGAATTTCAATACCTCCACAAGTCCGGGAGAAAATTCCCAGATGCAGACCGAGATCTGCATCACTCCCGGATACGGATACGTCTGGGCAGTCTGCACCTTTACCACCCCGTCGCAGTCGCAATATGGAGTGTATGTCCAGAAATTTCTCAGAACAACCGGGGCAAGGCAATTGACCGATCAGGCCAAAGTCGTTTATGCCATCAGTGCAAACAGCGACCAGAGTTGTGGTCAACTGGCCCTTGTAAGCAATACCCCGATGTTCATGAGTTACGATGTCAGTTATAAGATCTATGCCACCCGGCTGGATGCCAATGGCAATTTTGTCTGGCCCGGTAACCGTGTGGAACTGAGCTCCACCACCGCCACTCCTGCAAACGGAAAAATGAGGTACGGATTCAACCCCGACGGGCCAAACCGTTGCGCGGGGACCTGGACCGAAAACCGGGGGATCTTTTACATGGGCTATGCCCAGGGTATCTCCATCGGCGGGCTGATCGGGTTGGATGTTGCCACCCAGGGTGGCGTTCCGGCAGTGATCAATACACCCGGGGGAACCCTTCAGATGGTTGCCACAGTATTTCCTTCCACGGCCAATCAGAGTGTAACCTGGAGTATTGTGCCGGTAACGGGTGGCGCGATCATCAGCACAGCCGGACTGGTTACCGCTACTGCCAATGGAACGGTTTACGCCAAAGCAGTGGCTGTCCAGGATGCTACTGTTAAAGACTCGCTGCTGATCACGATTTCAAACCAGGTGCCTCTCGCCCCGTCGGTGATCACCCTTGCCGCCACCAACGTGCTTGGTACCTCCGCAACCCTTAATGGATCGGTAAACGCCAACGGACAAAACACTACTGTTACCTTCAACTGGGGCCTTACCACCTCCTATGGCAATACCGTTGCCGCTACCCCGGGAACGGTGACCGGCAATACAGCAACCGCTGTCTTAGCCAACCTGACCGGGCTGACCGTGAATACAACCTACCACTTCCGATGTGTCGGAGTGAATTCGGTTGGAACCACCAACGGCTCCGATCTGACCTTCACCACCTGCCAGCCTCCTGCCGCCGCGGGAACCATTTCAGGACCAACCTCGGTTTGCCAGGGACAAACCGGCGTGTCATACACGACTCCGTCCATCCAGTATGCCACCAGCTATACCTGGACGGTTCCGAATGGCGCCACTATTGTTTCAGGCTCAGGAACCAACACCATTACCGTCGACTATTCCATGAGTGCAACATCGGGGAGTGTCACCGTGGCCGGAGTCAACAGCTGTGCCACAGGAACCTCGTCGAACCTGGCAGTTACTGTTCATCCTCTTCCGGTCCCGACAATCTCCGGCCCTGTAACCCCCTGTATGAGCTCGGGTAACTTCACTTATTTTACTGAAACCGGGATGAATAATTATTCCTGGACTGTATCATCCGGCGGTACAATCGTCTCCGGAAGCGGTACAAGTTCAGTCGTGGTGCAATGGACTGCCGCGGGCCCCCAGACGCTGAGTGTAAACTATTCCAATAGCGGGGGATGCCTGGCTGCTACTCCGACCGTATACAATGTCACGGTAAGCGAGATGCCGGGTGCTGCAGGGCCGATCTCCGGAGATAGTGAACTCTGCGCCGGAACGGCCGGAGTTCCCTATACTGTTGATCCCATTTCCGGCGCCAATGCCTATATCTGGACCCTGCCGGCAGGGGCTACCGTGGCAACCGGCTCCGGCACCAACTCCATAACAGTGGATTTTAACGACAACGCCGTCTCGGGCGACATCACCGTTGCCGGGAACAGTGTTTGCGGAAACGGACCCTCCTCCAGCCTTGCAGTGACCGTGAATCCCATCCCCGAAACGCCCGTGGTTGATTCCTCAGGGTTCGTTCTGACCTCCAGCGCACCGGTTGGAAACCAATGGTACAAGGATGGGATTCCAATCGGGGGAGCCACCGGACAACAATATACGGTATCGCAGAACGGATGGTACTGGACGGTCGTAACAATCAACGGATGTCCGTCAGCAGCGTCGAACCAGGTTTATTTCGTGATCACCGGGGCAGTACACAGTAACATCCCATCCTTCCGGATCCTTCCGGTTCCCAACAAAGGCATTTTCACCGTCACGATGTACAACCCATCCGGAACAGCATGTGCACTGGAGATTTTCGATCGGCTTGGCGTCTGCATCTTCCAAAAAAGTGATATTGAAACAACAGGCATTACAACCTTGTCCATTGAACTCCGGCATCCCGTTCCCGGTGTTTATTGCCTGGTCATCAGTGATGGAACTTCTCGATCGATCCAGCGTTTTGTTGTGGCTGATCCCTGATAATCTTTCTGAAAAATCAATAACCTTTACAGAAACAGACACTACGTAAAAACCTTCAACAATGAGAAATTATATGAAATACGTGATTCTGCCATTGTTAATCCTCCTTGCGCATGCCTCAGAGACTTTTTCACAGGGCTGCAGCGATGCGGGTGTATGCACCATACAAGGCATTAAACCCGAAAGCGTTTCTGATTCGGGAACAACAAAAAACAACAGGATTCTCGTGGGTATTACTTTCGGAATGGGTCAGCACAAAGTACTGGCATTCACTCCCTACGCTGAGTATTCACGGATGATTGGAAATCATTTTTCCCTCTCCGGGAGGTTCAATTATGGATTCAGGGAAGGTGAACTGGCCGGAACAAACAGTCCTGCTGACTTTATGTTAAGCGGCAGTTATACATTCCTGAACCACTTTACAGCAACTGCAGGTATCAAAATACCGTTAAATGATGCAAACAAGAAGAAGGATGGCCTCCCGTTGCCCATGAATTACCAGACCAGTCTGGGGACAATTGATCTGCTGCTGGGATTTGGCTATCATTTCCGCCGGTTTTCTTTTACCGCTGGATATCAGCAACCGCTCACCCAAAACAATAATCAGTTCCTGGCAACAGATTATCCCGAAGATTCCCCGGAATTCAAGTATTATTCCACACGAAAATACCATCGGGCCTCCGATGTGCTTTTACGTCTATCCGCAGTTGCGGTGCAATCGAAGAAATTTATACTTATTGCCAGCATTCTTCCGATATATCATGTAAAAAATGATACTTATGAGGATACAACCGGGATGCGAATCACCCTGAGCGGATCCCAGGGTTTGACGCTGAATATCAATGCCATTCTGCAATATCGGATCACCTCCTCGCAGACACTGGAACTGAACCTGGGCGCCCCTGCGCTTGCCCGAAAAGTGCGCCCCGACGGATTGAGTAATTTTGCCGTCAGTCTGGAATATAAAATATCCTTCTGAAAATCAGCAAATGAAAATTTCAGGATCTCCGGCCATTAAAGTACTTCTCAAAAACGGACTTCTTTTGCTTTTTTCGATTGGAACCCTGTGTTCCTGCCAAATTGCAAACAGGT
>CAYWHQ010000121.1:0-7929 GCA_964457665.1 uncultured Prolixibacteraceae bacterium
TTTCAGGCTCCTTCCCAGTGCCACCCGAACCTCTCACATCACTTACTGGCAGAATGATGCTTGAGTTTTCAACCAATAAACTCATCAGGGATGAAGGTTGGTCTGCTGATTATTCGATTACTGTCGGGATAGATCAACAACCTGGTTTATCAGGTTTAATTGTCTATCCGAATCCATCATCGGGAATGCTTACCATTGACATTCCCTCTGATTTATGGACACCAGATACAAGATTTAACCTGTCTGATTTTACAGGTACGAAGGTATTTACCTGTACAACCCATAATCCCAGGTCGGTCATTTCATTACCTGGATTATCTCCGGGCCTCTATTTCTGGAGTATTACCGGAGATGCAGCAGCACTTGCCGGGAAGGTTATTATTTTATGACCTTCCCGTTCAGGATCACCGTTTCTACCTTGTTGCTCCCATAGGCATAAGGGATGAATTCGACCGTAGGGATAGGTTTGGTGATGAAGAGGTTGGCCACCTTTCCCCGGGCGATGCTGCCGTACCGGTCGCTGATCCCCATGGCATAGGCGGTATTCAGGGTGGTGGCATTGACCGCCTCCTCCGGCAGGAGCCGGTAGTTGATGCAGGCCATCGACAGCACCAGTTGCATGTTACCCGAAGGGCTTGATCCCGGGTTGAAGTCGCTGGCAAAGGCCACAGGCAATCCTTCATCGATCATCCTGCGGGCCGGCGAATGGATCAAATTCAGAAAGAAGGCGGCCCCCGGAAGGATGGTCGGCATGGTCCCGCTGCCCTGCAACGCTTCGATCTCAGCTGTGTCGACATATTCGAGGTGATCGACCGACAGGGCGCCATGTTTCACCCCTACCTGAACCCCGCCGGAAAAATCGAGTTCATTGGCATGGATCTTGGGCCGTAAGCCGTATTTTGCGCCCGCTTCCAGCATGCGATCCGTCTCTTCCACGGAAAAAAAGCCCCGGTCGCAGAATACATCGATAAAATCGGCAAGGTTCTCCCCGGCTACAAGGGGTATCATCTCCCGGATAACCAGATCGACAAACGCCCCCTGCCGTCCCCGGTAATCAAAAGGTACTGCATGAGCCCCCAGGAAAGTAGCCACGATCTTCAGCGGAGTCAGCTCCTTTAAACGACGGATCACCCTCAGCATCTTCATCTCATTCTCAACCGTCAGCCCGTATCCGCTCTTGATCTCCACCGCACCTGTTCCCAGCATCATGATCTCCTCCAGCCGGGGCAAAGCCTGTTCCACCAGCTCCTCCTCCGAAGCCTCCTGCAGACGTTTGGCTGAATTCAGAATGCCTCCGCCACGCCGGGCAATCTCTTCGTAGCTCAGCCCCCGGATCTTATCCACATATTCCATCTCGCGTGAACCTGCATATACCAGATGGGTATGTGAATCGCAGAAGGAGGGCAGCACAAACCGCCCGGAAGCATCCAGTATCCGGCTGCCCGAGGTCAGTCCCCCCTGCACAGATTTTTCAACCGGCTCAGGACATGGCATCTTGCCGAAGTCCCTGACGACATCCCCATCGGTAAGCAGCCAGCTGTCGGGAACAACCGTCAGCTCCCTCATCTCCTGTCCGCAAACCAACCGCCGGGGCGTATCCTCTGCCCCGGCAAGTCCTTTGATATTCCTGATCAGTAGCATTATACTTGAAATTTTTTGCAGGCTAAGTTAGTTGTTTATTCCAAATGCAATTCCGGCTACTCCCTGTTTCCGTGACCGGAATTTTTTGTAATTTTACAGGCTGAACCTTATACAAACCAATCCGCCCATGAAAAAAAACCTTTTTACCTTTCTGCTGTTCATGATGGTCATATCCGTATCCTTTGCAGCTTTTGTACCTCAGGAGAACGCCCGCCAGGTGGCAAAGAATTTTCTGTATGAACAAACCGGTACCCCCCTGAAGGATATCCGGATCACCTCCGTATCATCGGAACAGGAAAACGGAACCACAATCTGCTACATTTTTGGTGTCAACGACAAGGGCTTCGTGATCGTTTCCGCCGATGATGCCAGTCATCCGGTGATCGGATACTCCCTGACACATTCCTATGTCCCCGAAGACATCCCGGCCCATTTCGATTCCTGGCTCAAACACTACAAGGATCAGATCCAGCTTGGCATCGATACACGCCTGGTGGCGGATGCATCCACCCGGAGCACATGGGATCGTCTGCTGACCAATGATCCCTCCCTCCTGGAAGCCCCCGAAGCTACCACGGATGTGGCCCCGCTGATCACCAGCATGTGGAATCAGGATTTTCCATGGAACAGTATGTGTCCGGAGGATAACTGCGGCGGATCATTCAACAATCATGTCCCGGTCGGATGCGTTGCAACCGCGATGACCCAGATCATGCACTACTGGCGTCATCCCTCCACGGGAAGCGGACAGCATTGCATCTTTCCCCAACCTTCCCAGTATGGTCCGCAATGTGCCAATTTCGGCAATACCACCTATTACTGGAACGGCATGACCAATTCGCCGAACAAGGAGTGCGATCCGGTGGCAGAACTCTCCTGGCATGGTGGCATCGCTGTTGATATGGATTACGACTGCGACGGATCCGGCTCCCAGACCACCAAGGTACCCATTGCCCTGCGGACCTATTTCAAATATTCCAACTCGGCACTGTATGCCCAGAAAAGCTATTATTCCACCAACGACTGGAATACCCTTCTCCGCAACAACCTGGATGCCGGCCAGCCGCTTGAATACAGCGGATACGACAATACCGGCGGCCATGCATGGGTTTGCGACGGTTACCAGGGCACCGATTATTTCCACATGAACTGGGGATGGGGTGGTTACGGCAACGGCTATTACTACCTGAATAACCTGAATCCTCCGGGATACAATTTCTCGCAGGGTCAGGCCGCCATTGTACATATCCAACCCGACGCCTCCTATCCTACCGGCTGCTCCGGAACAACCGTACTCGACCAATGGTCATTCGGTTCCCTCGAAGACGGCAGCGGTCCTATCGCCGACTACCTGAACAACCAGAACTGCTCGTGGCTCATTATGCCCGACGACAGTATCGAAAACATTACGCTCAGCTTTGTGCGGTTCAACACCGCCACCGGCGATGAGGTAAAAGTATACGATGGCAACTCGGCCTCCGCCCCGCTGCTGGCAACCTTCTCCGGCACCTCCGTCCCCTCGCCGGTCACCTCTACCGGCACGGTGATGTTCGTGACCTTTACCTCCAACAGCTCCGGCACAGCCCCCGGATGGCTCGCCGAATTTCATGCAAACACCATCAGCTTCTGCGGCGGCACGACCATTCTCACTGACCCCACCGGAGATATCTCCGACGGCAGCGGAAGGTTCAGCTACCGCAACAGCTCCAATTGCAAATGGAAGATACAGCCACCCGATGCAGCTTCTGTTACCCTGTCGTTCGACAGCTTTGATTCGGAAGAGGATAATGACAAACTGCAGGTTTACGATCTCGGCCAGGGAAGCCTGCTCACTGTCATATCAGGGGAATACACAACACCTCCGCCCCCCGTTACCGCTCCCAGCGGCCAGATGATGCTGGTATTCACAACCAACAAGACGATCCGCGGCGAAGGATTCGTGGCCAGCTACTCCATCACCACCGGAAAGGATGAATCAGGCAGCCTGCAAGGCTTTTCGGTTTATCCTAATCCTGCCGACGACCATCTGATGGTACGATTTACCAGCCCGGTCAGCCAGCAGGTCACCTTCGAGATCTTCTCCATGGCCGGATCGGTCGTTTTCACCAAAACCGTGCAGGCCGACCGCCATGTCGTTGATCACCAGCTTCAGATCCCCGGTTTGGCTGCAGGCATCTATGTACTGCGTGTGACCGGCGAAACCGGCGTTTCTACCGCACGCATCGTGATCGAATAATCATCTGCAATGCGTATCCTTCTGCTGATCTCTTTCCTGATCTTACTGACTTTCCGGGATTTTGCCGGTGAGGTCGGGAAGGAGACTGCAGCGCTGGCAGCACTTCGGTTCCTGGAGCACAGGCCCCCACCTCCTCACCTTCCCCGTCCCGGCGATGCAAAGGAGGTGATCTCCCTCTCCCCCCAGGGTGTTACCCTTTGTCATGTGGTGATTTTCAGCACGGGAGCATGGGCCATTGTTTCAGCATCGGATGCCACGGTGCCTGTTCTGGCTTACTCCTTCGAGGATACCTGGAAAGAGGAAGCTCCACCACCGGCATTCACCATGTGGCTGAACCATTACATGAGAACGATCGGAGCCGTCCTTGAAAACAGGGAGATACCCGGCTCCCGGATCCGGCAACAATGGAACAGTCTCCTTCGCCCCGGGACCGCCGGGTCCGGACATGAGAATGCAGGCCGGTCCATCGATCCGCTGATTACATCAAACTGGAACCAGTCCCCCTACTATAATGAATATTGCCCGGCCGATCCAGCCGGGCCCGGCGGCCACGCCGTGGCCGGCTGCGTGCCGGTTTGCATGGGCCAGATCATGTACTACTTCCGTTGGCCGGAAACCGGAACCGGCTCCTACTCCTACACTGACCCGAGGTATGGCCTGCTTTCGGCCGATTTCGGTTCCACATCCTACCGCTGGAACAACATGAAAAATACCATCAACAGTTCCAACCCCGGTATCGCCCAGTTGCTGTTTCATCTGGGGGTCTCCTGCGACCTCCGGTACGGTCCGAACGGATCGGGTATGTATAACCATAAGGCAGCCTACGCCCTGCGTACCTTCTTCAAATATCATCCCGAAACCCAGTATCTCTACCGCGACAGCACCTCCCTGAACTGGGACAGCGTGCTGATCGCACATCTTGAGAAAAAGGTACCGCTCTATTACGCGGGATGGGACGATCCGGGCATCAGCGGACATGCGTTCGTGTGCGACGGTTACCAGGACTCCTCCTATTTTCACTTCAACTTCGGTTGGGGAGGAAGCTACAACGGCTATTTTTTTACCAGCGACCTTACACCCGGTCCATACAACTTCCAGCTTGCCCAGGAGATGATCATTAACTGCTACCCCGATACCGTCAACTACACCTATCCTGTTTATTGCCAGGGGAATACAACCTTCAACTACCTTCAGGGAAGCTTTGACGACGGCAGCGGCCCGCTGAATCCCCTGCCACCCGGAACCAGCTGCTCCTGGATCATCGATCCGCAATCGGTGAAAGATTCCGTCACGGATATCACCCTTACTTTCTCAAGATTCAACCTTTCACCGGGTGATACCCTTTCGGTTTTCGACGGCGACCATACCGGCTCCCCTTTGCTGGCAAGCTATTCCGGATCTGATCTTCCGTCACCGGTCACCTCCGGAGGAAATAAAATGCTTATTCAGCTCACCTCCTCCGCCCTCACCACCGGAGAGGGTTTCCTGGCGGAATATAATTCCCTGACACCCGTTTGGTGCAGCGGAACCAACATCATCGTGGCCGATACCCTTGAACTCACCGACGGAAGCTTCGGATTCGATTACCGGAATAACTCCAACTGCCGCTGGAAATTACAGACGACCGACGAAAAACCCCTCACCATTTACTTCAGGTCTTTCGATACCGAACCCGGAAAGGATTTCCTTCGAATCTTCGATTTCGGAACCGGTGATACCCTCGCAATGCTTTCGGGTTACCGGGAACCAGGCGCGCTGCCTGATTCCGTTACCGCACCCACCGGCAAAATGTTCCTGATTTTTACCTCCAACAGCTCAGTCACTGCCTCCGGATGGGAGATTTATTACCCAGCCCGGCCCACAGGCATCGTTCAGCCCCGGGCCTTAACCAGCGTTTCAATCTTCCCGAACCCCGCCCGTGATCAGATAAACCTGTCGTGCCGTGCCGGTGTATACGGAAAACTTGATATTGCCATCATTTCAGCCGACGGCAGACTCGTGCACCAGGAGCAGACCGGAATCAGCCCCGGAGAGAACACATACAAGATCGGAACAGACCATCTGCCGGCAGGAGTCTACCTGGCACGCATCATTTCGGGCCCTGAGATCCAAACCATCCGTCTTATCCTTTACTGACCCCTGCGTCGTAAAGAATATCAAGCTCACCTCTTGACCGGATGCAATCCATCAGCCGGTTTTTCAGTTTCCAGCAGGTCATCTGCCGCTTGTCAAGCTGCCGCGACAATTCATAGGTGGAGATGCCCGGATCCCTGCATACCATGTAAACCATCCTGAATGCCTCTGTAATCGGAAGATGACAGCGGTGAAATATCGTATGCGAAGTGGCTGATTCCTCATGCTTGCATTTAGTGCATCGCCTTGAATAGGGCGACTTCCCCCTGCAGTAATTGGTATGCCCGCACTTCCTGCAACGATATCCGCCCGCCCATTTGTGGTCGGCAAGCATCTTCAGACAATCCTCCTCGGTGATGGAGGATATATCCAGCTCACGAATCTGAATCACAATGCAAAAATAAAAAATTAGTGATACTTATGCGATTTATTTCAGATTTTTTTTTAATTTTGCAGCACAAAAAAAATCAAACCATGAAAAAAATCACCCTATTATTCTCCCTGATCATGATGATCAGCCTGACAGCTTGCAGCAACAATGGTGAAAAGAACCAGACCGCGACCAAAACCGCCGGCAAGCCTGCCGATGGACAGGTGATGCACCTGAATGCAGAGCAATTCAGGAAACTTGTGTGGGATTATCAGAAGAATCCGAACGAATGGACCTATCAAGGCGACCTTCCCTGTATCATTGACTTCTATGCCGACTGGTGTCGCCCTTGTAAAATCATTGCACCGATCCTGGAAGAGCTGGCCGTGGAATACAAAGGAAAGATCAGGGTGTACAAAATCAATACCGAGGTGGAGAAAGAACTGGCCTCAGTTTTCAACATCCGGTCCATCCCTGCCGTCCTCTTCTGTCCCAGGGAGGGCAAACCCCAGATGTCGGTCGGCGCGCTTCCCAAACCCACCTTTGTACAGGCAATAAACGAGGTGCTCCAGGTAAAATAATTCTTAAATCGTAATTCCTAAATCATCAATAAACAAATGGCTATAGAGCATTTAACCAAAGAGACCTTTTTTAAAAAGGTATTTAACTATGAGCAGAACAAGGACTGGAAATTTGAAGGAAACCTCCCTTGTCTGATCGATTTTTACGCCGACTGGTGCGGACCCTGCAAAATGGTGGCGCCTGTTCTGGAAGAACTTGCTGCGGAATACAAGGGTAAGATAAATATATATAAGATCGACACGGAAGCGGAGCAGGAACTCTCATCTGCTTTCGGAATCAGAAGCATCCCATCCTTGCTTTTCTGTCCGAAGGACGGGCAGCCACAGATGGCAATGGGCGCGCTTCCCAAGAATTCGCTCAAGCAGGCCATTGAGGATGTGTTGCTGAAGGAACAGAATTAAACACGAACTTTGCCATGGGGTGCCAGCCACCCGATCACCTCATGGCCATTCTCCTCTCAACCGCATACCTGCCACCTGTGGCCTATATGGCCGGGGCGCTCCATGCCGGATCGGTATGCATCGAGCAGTACGAGACCTACCGGAAACAATCCTGCCGGAATCACTGCCTCATTTATGGACCGAACGGAAAGCAACTCCTTTCCATCCCGGTGGTAAAACCTTCCGGCAATCACACGTGCACCAGGGACATAAGGCTTTACGGCTCCCAGCCCTGGCAACGTGTTCATTGGCGCTCGATATTGGCCGCCTACCGCAATGCACCATACTTTCCTTTCTACGGCGATGCCTTTGAACCATTTTACAAGAAGCGGTATGATTTTCTGATCGACTTCAACGAAGATCTGCTGCGGGTAGTCCTCGAAGTGACCGGTCTCCCGGTCGGTCTGTCCAGATCAGATTCCTTTACGCCACTCGCCGGAGTTGACCTGAGGATATCCCTTTCGTCGAAACATTACCTGCCGGAAAAGCCTTTCCCGGAGTATTTCCAGGTTTTTTCACCCCGGCAT
>CAYWHQ010000122.1:0-7899 GCA_964457665.1 uncultured Prolixibacteraceae bacterium
TCGTTGCGTTTTCCACGGTGGGGTACGGGGGCAAGAAACGGAGCGTCGGTCTCCAGAACCAGGGTCTCCAGCGGTACTGCCTCCACCACCTGCTGCAATCCGCTGTTTTTATAGGTGATCACCCCGCCGATCCCCAGCCTGAATCCGAGCCGTATGGCCCGCTGAGCCTGGAAGAGATTGCCTGAAAAACAGTGGAATATCCCCTTTGGTTTCCGTTTGCTGATGGCGTTTCCTTCCGGGGTGCCATCTTGATTTTGTCCACATTCATTCATTGTCTTTTCGCAGATATTCAGGGCATAATCCATGGAGTTACGGGTATGAATAACTACGGGTAAACCATAATGTACCGCCAGCCTTAACTGAATGATAAAGGCATCCTCCTGCTCCTTCTGATAGGTTTTATCCCAGTAAAGATCGATGCCGATTTCGCCGATGGCACAATACATTCCAGGATTACCGTCAAGCTCCTGCTCCACCCTGGTCAGCTCCTCCCGGTAATTGCCCTTTACGGAAGTCGGATGGAGGCCTGCCATGGCAAAACAATGAGAAGGATATTGCTGTCGGAGAGCCTTCATGGGCTGCCATGAGGAGGAATCGATATTGGGTAGAAACATGGATTGAACCCCGGCTGCAATCGCGGCCTGCACCACCTGAATGCGGTCGGCATCAAAAGCATCCAGGTAGAGATGGGTATGGGTGTCGGCAAAGATCACAGGTGTCGCACGATTTCGTCCGTATCGATGTCGTTCATGCAGCGGAAATGCTTTCTGGGACATTCCCGGAATCCAAGCTTACTGCAAGGCCTGCAGGAAAGCGGGTTTACTTCGGCAATAAAAGAACTGTGGTTCGCATCAGATGGCAGGTAGGGATACATCCCGAAGGCGGGAATAGTATTCCCCCATACCGAAACGATCTTTTTGGAAAAGGCCGCGGCAATGTGCATCATTCCGGTGTCGTTGGTCAGAACACTGTCAGACTGGCGGATAATACTGGCAGCCTGATTCAGTCCGAATTCTCCGCAACCGTTGTAAATCCTTCCTCCGGCAATCCTGATAATCTCCTCCCCGCGGTCCCTGTCCTCTTTTCCACCCAGCAGGATCACCGGCCGTTCCAGCTTGCGGCAAACCTCTGCCACCTTCAAGGCCGGGTAGATCTTGGTCTGATGTTTTCCCCCGATGACTACCGCGGTAAATCCCTCCTGCAACCATTGGGGCAATGAACCGATGCCGGCCTCCTCTCCCTCAGGGATGAAGTAGTCGAGACCCTCCCCGTCGTTGACCACCCCGAGGGGTTCGACAGCGCGGAAGTAACGCTCAACGACATGTATATCCGGTAAAAGATTGATCTTGAAATTAACCATAAGCCACTTCCGCAGATTAAGTTTGGGGAAGCCCTGTGAAGGACGGCCAAGCGCCAGCTTCACTCGTGCCGAGCGCCAGTTACGGTGCAGATCTGCAATGAAATCAAACCGTTCTCTCTTCAAGGCAGGAAGAATCTTGCTGAAATCGCCGTCGTAAAGCCAGAGGCGATCGATATAGGGATTGGAAGAGAGCAGCGGCGCGTAATGTTTCCTGGTGAGGTAATGTATTTCGGGTTCCCCCGGTCCGTTCTTCAGACATCTGATGACAGGCGTGGTAAGCACGATGTCGCCGATAGAACTGAAACGGATGATGAGGACCTTTTGCACTGCAGGATAATGTATCAGCGGATGAACGGATTGTTGCGCTTTTCATAACCTATGGTCGTATCCGGTCCATGTCCCGGATATACCACGGTATCATCGGGTAAAACAAACAGCTTGCTGCGGATACTCTGCATCAGCAGATCGAAATTGCCGGTAGGAAGATCGGTACGGCCAATCGTGTCGCGGAAAATTACATCCCCGGTAAGGACAAAACCTTGCTTATCATTGTAGAGACAGATGTGTCCATCGGCGTGTCCGGGAGTATGCAATACCTGCAGATGGCTGTTGCCGAATGAAATCCGGTCGCCGTCGGTCAGATGTCCTGCAGGTTCGGGCATGTCGCGCAATGTATAGGCGAAAGAGGCGGCCACCTCCTGTGCCGTCAGGATAAAGGGGGCACTGCCGCTGTGGTACCAGGGCCGCAAACCATAAAGCCTGAAGATATGAGGATTTCCCAGGATGTGGTCGATGTGTGCATGCGTGTTGATGATATGCACCGGATTAAGGTTCTCTTTTTCAATGAAGGCTGCGAGATATTCCGCCTCAGACTTTTCGTAACAGGAAGGATCTACAATCACGCACGCTTTGGTTTCATCGTAAAGAAGGTAGCAATTGACCTGAAATGAATTGAAAATAAAGCTTTTAACAGTTATCATCGTCGTGGAGGTAAAAACGCCGCAAAGGTAAGGCGAAATTTAACGTCGTGCTCTCCGGCGGAAGAAAATCACCTTTTATCTACCTTTACACCCGTGTTCCGAATCAGCTCTCTCCGAAATCGTCAAATAGCCATCAGGCTGTGCTTCACACGTTGCCTCCTCCGGTTTCTGATCCCGGTCGGAACGCTATGGATGGCTGTGCCGGCCGACGCTCCGGCCCAATTCTACAACGGATCGCAACTCTCCTTCGGGAAATCGCGCGTGCAGTATAACGACTTCCTCTGGACCTATTTCAGGTTCGATAAGTTCGATACCTATTTCTATCTGAACGGGACAGAGCTGGCACGATATACGGCAGCTTTCGCCGACCGTCACCTCCGCTCCATCGAACAGCAGTTGCAGTCACCGCTCGAAGAGAAGATACAGTTCATCATCTTCAATAACCTCTCTGATCTCAAGCAGAGCAATATAGGATTATATGGCGACTGGGATTCATACAACACCGGAGGGGTCACGCGGATCATCGGTGGCAGGGTCCTGATTTATTTCGACGGGGATTACAGTCATTTTGACCAGCAGATAAAAGCCGGTATCGCCCATGTGATACTGAACCAGATGATGTACGGAACCGGTATCGGGGCGCAGATCAAAAACAATGCCCTGTTTACCATGCCCGAATGGTATATGAATGGTCTGATCAGCTATATCTCACGCCCGTGGGATGCCGAACTCGACAACCTCGTGATGAACGCGGTCACTTCCAGACATTTTTCCAATTTTAATAACCTTACCGGAACCCAGGCGGCATACGCGGGTCATTCACTATGGTATTTTATCTCCCGCCGATACGGCGAATCCGTGATCCCGAACATCGTCTATATGGCCCGGCTGAGCAGAAGCATCGAACGCGGTTTTATTTATGTTCTCGGAGTATCCTACAAAGCCGTGGTGGAGGAGTGGCTTGCCTACTACCGGTCTGTCTATACCGCCCAGCAACAGGGGCGCGACATGCCCGACGGGGAACCCATTCGCAGGAAAATCAGGCCGGAAAGGATCTACCGGCAGGTGCGCCTCAATCCCGACGGGACCAGTGCAGCCTACGCCACCTGGGATCTGGGTATATATAAGGTGTTCATTTCCAACCTGGAGACCGGCAGACAAAAGCGGGTCTTCAGAGGCGGATATCGTCTGGCCGAACGTCCCGACCTGAGTTACCCTCTCCTTGCATGGCATCCCGGCGGGAAAATTCTGGCCATTCTGACCGAACGAAAAGGGGAGTGCCGGATCAATTTCTACGATGTGGAGGGGAAGAGATATGAGTACCAGATCCTCTATAATTTCGACAAGATTCTCGACATCTCCTATTCCGACGACGGATCACTCTTGCTCTTCTCTGCCGTGCAGAAGGGCCAGTCGGATATCTTTGTCTTCAATATCGCCTCGGGATCCCATGAACAACTGACCCGCGACATCTGGAACGACCTCAATCCCAGGTTTGTAAAGAACTCAACCGAGATCATATTTTCCTCCAACCGCGACAACGATACCATCCGGTTTGATGAGAAAATATCTCCCGACAGGTTTCAGCATACCAACGATATCTGGGTTATGAAGTACCGGCCCCGCTCAATTATCCTTCGCAGGATCACTTCCACCCCTGCAGCCGATGAGATCCAGCCTTACCAGTATGCCGGTAATTACTATTGCTACCTGAGCGACGCCTCCGGCATCTATAACCGATATATTGCCCGTTATGACAGCACGATCGCCTATATCGACACGGCTACACATTACCGCTTTTTCACGCATAGCTTTGCTGTGACCAATTACGCGCGGAATATTCTTGAGCAGGATATTTCACCGCGTACGTCACGCCTCGGGGAGGTTGTGTTCAACGATCGCTCCTTCCGGATGTATACCCGTGATCTCGTGCGGCCTTCTGCCCTGACACCCCTCTCCCTTGAACCTGCCAGGTACAGGATGCCACCGGAAAAAGTACCCTCTCCTCCGGTGCTCATCCCCCCTGGACAGGACTCCTCCTCATGGCAGCCATCCCCTCCTCCGGGTGAAAGAAAACCACGCTTCTCCACGGTGAAACGAACTGGGAATATCCCTGAAAGGATAAGCGATTCCGATACCATGAACCGGAAGGGAACCAAGCTGAACGGCCCCGGAAGCGGGCAACCCTCAACCGTTTTCCGGACACGTTCACAAAAAAAGGATAGCCTTGACCGCTTTCAGAATGCCAAACAACTGAATTACAATGTCGAATACGCCATCGACCAGATGGTAACCCAGATAGATTTCACCTACCTTAACTGGGCTTACCAACCATTCACGGGCAGCCGCCTGCCCACATTTATCAATCCCGGATTCAACGCGCTCTTTATGGTTGGTGTGACCGACCTGATGGAAGACTACCGGATCACCGGCGGGGTGAGGCTCAATTTTAACCTTGTCAACAACGAATACCTTTTCAGCTATTCCAACAACCGGCGGCGCCTCGATCACCAGATCATCTTCCACCGGCAGAGCGTGGAGGAGACCTCCTATTACTCCTATATCCGCCACCGAATCCATGAACTCTATTACATCGCTACCTATCCCTTTACACCGGTATTCAATATCAAAGGATCGGCATCGCTGCGATACGACCGGGGTGCTTACCTGGCAACCGATCAGTATAACCTTAAGATCCCCGATGATAACTATGTATGGGGGAGTATCAAGGCTGAACTTACATATGATAATACACGAAACCTTGGACTCAACCTTTACCAGGGGACCCGTTACAAGGTCTTCGGGGAGTACTACCGTCTGCTCAACGTCGGCCGTACCAATATGATCGTCATTGGCTTCGATTTCCGGAACTATCAGCGGATACACCGTACCCTGATCTGGGCCAACCGGCTGGCTGCAAGTACCTCCCTGGGCGACAACAAACTAATCTATTACATGGGAGGAGTGGATAACTGGCTCTTCCCCAGGTTCGATGTAAATACACCGGTTGACTATAGCCAGAATTATGCTTTCCAGACACTGGCTACCAATATGCGGGGATTCTATCAGAATATCCGCAACGGGAACAGTTTTTTCGTCTTCAACACCGAGTTACGCATGCCGGTCTTCCGATACTTCTTCAACCGGCCCATACGTTCCGACTTCCTCAATAATTTTCAGGTAGTTGCCTTCGGTGATGTCGGAACAGCATGGACCGGACCCACCCCATGGTCGGAGGATAATATGCTCTTTACCCGTTACATTTACCGTAAACCCCTCTTTATAGAAGTGAAGATGCTTAAGGAACCCATCGTGGAAGGTTTCGGCTTTGGCGCACGCACCCGGCTGCTGGGGTATTTCCTTCGGGCTGATATCGCCTGGGGGGTTGAAGACGGCAGAATCAACAAACCTGTGTTCTATTTCTCACTCAGCCTTGATTTCTGATGTCACAGCCCGTCGATCCGAAAATCCTGGAATTCATCCGCGAACACCATATCCTCAATCTCGCTACCGTGCGGGATAATATCCCCTGGTGCTGTACCTGTTACTATGCATACCTTCCCGGCCCCAACTTCTTTGTGATCACATCTGACCCGGCTACACGACATATCAGCGACATACTTGAAGGAGGCATTACAGATGTAGCCTGTGCCATAGCCCTCGAAACACGCATTGTCGGTAAGATCAGAGGACTGCAGATCACAGGAAAGATATTCCCTGCCTCTGGCGATGAGCTTGAAACGGCACGCCACGCATACCTGAAAAGGTTCCCGGTGGCGCGCCTTACCACACTCCACCTCTGGATCATACGGCCAACCCTCATCAAGATGACCGATAACCGCCTCGGCTTTGGTAAAAAGCTCTTTTGGCCCCCGGTTGGGTGACAGGCCCCGTCAGGCGCGTTAACAATTAATCCCGACAAAAAAAAGTTATTTTTTAAACACTTTCTGTTAATAATTTGGGGAATTTTTAACGACCTCCGCCTTGACTTCGTCGTATATTGCTCCTACAAAAAATTCCCCAAATTGTTTTTGTTAGAGAATTGATAAATAGTCAAGTAACCAATTTGCTCACCCATTTAAAAACTGTCTGAACATGGAAAACACCCCCATGGTAAACACAGATCAGGAGAAAAAAGCGTCGTATTACAAAGAGGTCCTCTCAAAACGAGTCAGACCTCAATCCAATCCGGATGAATTGGATATGAGTGTCTTACCACCGGAGGATCATATCGGGGGAACCGCAGAACCTTCTCCCGCCACTATCTATTCTTTTAATGAAGTTGTTGAAAAATCCACCACTTACTTCCGGGGCGACAGTCTTGCTGCCAATGTCTGGGCAAGCAAGTATGCGCTCAAGGATTCGGATGGTAACCTCTACGAACTTACACCCGACGACATGCATCGCCGGATCGCCCGGGAAATCGCCCGGATCGAAAAGCGATATCCCAATCCAATGCCGGAAGAGGAGATATTTGAGCTTATCAGGGATTTCCGGTTTATCGTCCCCCAGGGCAGCCCCATGGCCGGGATAGGAAACGATTTCCAGATCGGATCCCTATCCAACTGCTTTGTGATTGGCAACGAGGGTGATTCAGATTCATACGGAGGGATCATGAAGACCGACGAAGAACAGGTTCAGCTTATGAAAAGAAGGGGCGGTGTTGGTCATGATCTTTCACATATCCGTCCCAAACACAGTGTTGTTAAAAACAGCGCACTCACCTCCACCGGGATCGTCCCTTTTATGGAGCGGTACAGCAATTCTACCCGCGAAGTCGCCCAGGAAGGACGGAGGGGGGCCCTCATGCTCAGTATATCCATCAAACATCCCGACGCCGAACAGTTCATCGACGCCAAACTGGAAGCCGGTAAGGTCACCGGGGCCAATATCTCTGTAAAAATTACCGACGACTTTATGGAAGCCGTCATCCATGACAGGGAGTTTACCCAGGTGTTCCCTGTCGACTCCGGTAACCCTAAAGTCACTCGTACCATCCCCGCCCGGGAGCTCTGGAGCAAGATCGTTCACAATGCCTGGAAATCAGCCGAACCCGGGATCCTTTTCTGGGATACCATCCTCCGTGAATCGATTCCCGACTGTTACGCCGATATGGGTTTCAGAACCGTATCCACCAACCCCTGCGGGGAAATACCACTCTGTACCTACGACAGCTGCCGTCTTCTGGCCATCAACCTTTTTAACTACGTCGATAAACCCTTCACCCGCGATGCCAGTTTCGACTCCGGAAAGTTCATCAGCCATGTTCACAAAGCACAACGCATGATGGACGACATTATCGACCTGGAACTGGAGAAGATCGACCGGATTCTCGCCAAAATCGACAACGATCCGGAACCCGAGTCAATTAAAGCCCGCGAAAGGGATATGTGGCTCAATATCCGTAAAAAAGCAATACAGGGTCGCCGTACCGGATTTGGCATAACAGCCGAAGGTGATATGCTCGCTGCATTAGGTACCCGCTATGGCTCCGACGAAGCCACAAACTTCTCTGTCGAAGTACATAAACTCCTCGCGCTCGAAGCCTACCGCTCCTCC
>CAYWHQ010000123.1:0-7889 GCA_964457665.1 uncultured Prolixibacteraceae bacterium
CTGGTGGCTTTTATCATGGTTTTTCAGAACATCCACACTTTCAGGAGAGAGGGTTCACTGGCGGGTTGGATCAAACGGATTATGGTCAATCATGCCATTAATTACAATCATAAGAAGAAACGGTTCGCGATACCGGAAAATATTGAAAGGATCCGTGAAACAGATATTCTGGATCCAAATGCCCCGGTTGAATACCCCGACGAGTTTAATCCTGAACTTTTACTGGGTTTTGTGCAGGAGATGCCGGTGGGGTACAGAACCGTCTTTAACTTATATGTTATGGAGGAATTTAGTCATAAAGAGATCGGTACACTGTTGGGTATATCGGAGAATACCTCCAAAACACAGCTGCTGAAATCAAGGAGATGGCTCAGGAACAGAATGAATGAACATCTGAAAAAAAAGAAATTGTCGTAACGACATGGAAAACACACAAATGAACAGAAAGGATTTGGAAGAGGAGCTTGACAGGTTTTTCCGGGATAACCTCGGGGAATATCAGGTGAAACCTTCAGGCGGGATCTGGCGGAATATCAGCAGGAGGCTTTTATTCAAAGAACTGATCCGGTTCAACTTGTCGAACCTTCATCCAAATGCTCTGATATGGAGCGCGGCCGGTATAATTCTTATTACCGGAGTCTTCATGATTTCGCGCGGAGGCGAAGAGCTGCCGGTCACACCAGGGACACCGGAAGCATCAGCTGCTCCTGAAAAATTTATCGGCAAGATCTCTGACGCTCCTGGAATAAAACCCTCACCGGCAATTACTGATTTTGCGGCAGCGGACAGATCATCGACCCCACATGCGTCCTATAAATCTCAAGGGACGGTATCACAACAATCATCGGACATCAACTACAATCAAACCCATTCCCCGGTAGCGGTTTCTGAAATTGCTGAAGAAGTTAGCAAAGATCGTTATGAGCAGCATGATATTCTCAGCATGAAATTAATTGAAACAGATTGTTTAAAATTTACCGGTACAGATTGCCTGATTTACCGTTCAGGCAACAGTAACCTGTATATTTTTACTGATTCGCCGGCCCCTTCCGCATCCAGTTTCTTTACGGCAGGAGCCGGTGTTTCAGGTGAGTATCTGCGCTATACCTGGGCAGATCAGCGTTCGGCCGAGATGAATTACTGGCTGCAAGGCAGCTTGACCTGGCATTACGGCAGATTCTCATTGCAATCGGGGATTGGGTTTGGCATTTTTGCCGATGAAGGGATGTATCATATTGAATACAAGAGTTATGACAGCGTTGGATTCTTTTATAATGTAAACGCTTATTCAGTTGATCCTCAAAATCCGGGTCAGATTATTTATGTGACCGAATTGACCACATTGCGCGACAGCATTACTCATGTTGCCGACGACAGGACCCGGAACAGATATACCTATCTTCAGATCCCGCTGTTTTTTGGCATGGATCTCTATGCAGGCAACTCATTCAGCCTTTACATGAAAGCCGGCCCCGCGGTTAATTTTTTAATCGGTAAAAGGGAGGCGTATCCTGTGATTGATTATCCCAATACACGGATCACCCGTATCGACAATCTGACACCGGAAAGAGTAACGGTAAACTGGCAGCTAATGCTGAAACTGGGTATGGAAGTAAGGTTGAACAAACGGTTTAGTTTTTACCTTGAACCCTATTATACTTATTATTTTCAGCCTGTGGTTCAACGGGAAGGAATTGAGGTGCAACAGCCGCTTTCATTTGGACTGAACACAGGCATATTTTATCATTTCCGAACCAAAAAGTGACTACAATGCGCATTTTTACAGTCCTGTCAGTATTCGTTGGTCTCTTTCCTGTGCTTATCATCGGAGTCTTTCTTACGCTGATTCCCTGTGGCTCTGTTCTGGCGGCTTTTCCGGTGATCGTAAAAGGTAAGGTGACCAATATTGAAAATGGGTCCCCGGTAAAGGCACATAAGGTGTTTGTTGTGATTGATTCAATTGGTGTAAGCGATACTGTGGCCACGGATATGAATGGCTTTTACAGCGACACCATCGCCGACGTTCCGGGCCCCGGGATATATATCTTTGTGGGCACAATGGATTGTCACCAGGTTTTGCATTCGCAAACTGTGACAAGTCTGCCATACCCAATTACAGTGAATTTTTCCATATGTGATTCGACTGTCCCTGTTGAATGTCAGGCTGAATTCGCCGCCTTTCTGGATTCATCTGCCCACCAGCCGAATACCTTCCGGTTTTTTGATATGTCGACCGGAGCTCCGAACCTCTGGTTCTGGAATTTCGGTGACGGGACAGGATCGGGGCAGCAGCATCCCGTGCATAAATATGAGCAACCGGGTACCTATAAAGTTTGTCTGACGATCATAAGTAACGGACAAGGCTCCGGCACTTGTACCGACAGTATCTGTCATTTTGTTACCACACCCCAGTACAAAAGCCTGGGCGGGCTGGTGTATGCAGGTGATCTCCCGCTCAATAACCCGCAACCGATGGGAGATACCGGGGTGGCTTACCTCTACCGCTGGAACAATGATAATCTGACTCCGGTCGATACCAACCGGTTCACCTACCTTGGTTACTATGCCTTTCCTTATGTACTGGAGGGGGAATATCTTGTCAGGATTGAGCTCACAAAGGGCTCCACTCATTTCTACGACTGGTTTCCGGGATATTATCCGGCGGTTCTGAATTGGAAAGATGCCGGAAGAATTGACATGTCGGCAAATACCTATAACGCTCAGGTTTATCTTTCACCCGTTCCGGATACAATAGCTGGCAACGGAATCATTGCTGGAACCGTGGTGGACGGTGAGACCGGACTTGTTCTACATCCACTCCAAAATCAGCAGGTTACACTCTTGTCGGAGACATTTGAGGCGCTGGACTTTACTTACTCGGGAGTGCAGGGAATATTCAGATTTGATGAATTGCCGCATGGGGATTACTGGCTGAAGATAGAATCTCCCGGAAAATATTCTCGTCTTGTAAGTGTTTCACTTTCAACAGAGAATCCTTCAGCCGAGGGTGTCGTTTTGGAGCGGTATAACCATGATATCACTGGTCAGCCGGAAATCAACCGGCAGGAAAAACTAAAGGTGATCGTCTACCCTAATCCGGCTGGTTCTTGCTTATACATTTCGCTGAAAGGGAACGTCACGGCTGCCCGGTTGATCGAAATTTCCGGATTCAGTGGTCAGAGGAAGGGCTTTATAATCCATGGTGAGGCAGTCACCATGGTAGATGCCGGCGACCTGTCACCTGGAATTTATGTGCTCATGGTTAAGGATAAGGAAGGAAATTTATTGGGTACAGGCAAATTTGTAAAAATGTTTTAATTTTAGTACCCTAATCCAATTTTTCTTAATGAGTCCTGATGAGGAACTGATTCAGCGGTGTTTAAATAAGGATTCCAGGGCCCAGGAATTGTTATATCAGCGGTTATCGCGAAGGCTTTACGGTATCTGCCTGAGATATGCAGGAAATGAGATGGAGGCGGAGGACATTCTCCAGGAGGGATTTATCAGGATATTCAATAATCTGCATTCTTTTCGTTCTGATGGTTCTTTGGATGGTTGGACCGCCAAGATCATGGTCAACACGGCTATTAATTATTTCCGGAGGAACAAGAGGCTGCGGGCAGAAACCGGGTTGACTGAGAACATGGAGGCTGCAACCATTCCGGAGGATGTGTTGTCCAAATTATCCAGGAAGGAGATTATAAATCTGATTCAGGCATTGCCGGCAGGTTACCGGACAGTATTTAACCTTTATGTGTTGGAAGGATATTCACATCAGGAGATTGCTGCGGTTCTGGGCATCACGGAAAGTACCTCCAAATCGCAATTATGCAGGGCAAGGGCCGCCATTCAGCAGAGACTTGCCGTAATCATGAGATGACAAGATATGGAAGATCACCATCCGATAGATAACAAAATCAGGTCAGAGTTATCTGGTTTCGAGGCCGACCCGCCGGAGAGTTCCTGGCGGGGGATACAAACACGGATGACCAGGGATCAGGTGGCCGATGATCAGCGGTTTTTTTTTACCGGACTTCAATTTTCTGTTTCCAGAAGGACCAGGCTGATTCTGACCATCGCAGCCTCTTTTACTCTTTTGATTCTCCCTGTAGTATGGATCTTTTACAGTAATGGTATATCCGTTACCGGCAGCGCCTGGGCTGGTGAAGATAGATTGGTCCGGGGAACAGCCTGTTTGATCCGGGTCAATGATTTAACTCCTCCTTATGATTCCATTCAGGAGTATAAAAGTGCAGACATCAACGAAAAGGGGCAGTATCATTTTCCTGCTGTTGAACGGGGAAGGTATCTGTTGCGAATTGTTCCCGAAACAGGTACGATCCATGCGAAAACGCACGATACCTCCTGGTTTGACCAAAGGGAGCCCGGGGATTATCCCAGGCTTATAGAAGTCGACAATGAAGATGTGGTGCTTAATGTTGTACTGAGGGAAAAATAGGGCAGAGGCATCAGAAACTTCCTTCATTATCCGATGCGTACCATTCGGCAAAACAAGTACCTGTTTCCCGGAGTTTTAAACTATGGAGTGTTATTTTATCAGGCAGGAGTGCTCTTATTTTTTCTGCCATGTTGATAAGCAGGTTTTCGCTGGTAGGCTGAAAGGGTACGATAACCAGTTTACTAAAGGCATCTGAACGGGAATCAATCATTTCCGGGTAATTTTCGGGCAGGATAAGTGCGTGGTCCAGCCGATCGACCACCCCCTTTCCGATGATTCTTTTTAGTTCGCTGAAATCCATGACCATCCCGCTTGTGGAGGAATTCATATCCGGATCGGGAACACCCAACAGGGTAACAATCAACTCATAGGAATGGCCATGGATATGCCTGCATGCGCCTTCATAACCTTTAAGGGCGTGCGCCGCTTCAAAATGGAATGATTTCGAAATTCTGATTTTTTGCATGGATGCAAAGGTAGCAATCTCCGCGAATCAGAGTAAACCCATATGGTCTGCAAAAATTTTTATTCCTATAAGGATCAGCATGATACCTCCGGTAGTTTCGGCCCACCGGGGTGTGATGAAACGGGTGTGAAGACCCAGCTTACCCCCTACAACAGACATCAGAAAGGTAATGGAGAAGATGATGCCTGCTGTGAGGAGAATGTTCACATGGACAAGCCCGAATGAAATGCCGGCAATCAGGGCATCAATGCTTGTTGCAACAGAGAGTCCGAGCAATACCATGAAATTCCTGATATCCACCGGATTTTTTTCCTGGCCGGAATAAGCATGAAAAATCATTTTGGTACCGATAAAACCTAAAATGCCAAGTGCTATCCAGTGGTCAAGATGCTCTATCATTCCATGAAACGACTCCCCGATCAACCATCCGGCGAGAGGCATAATGCCCTGAAAAAAACCAAAAAAGAAGGCTATTTTCAGCAGCTCTCTCCAGGTTAACCTGAAGGCGATACTATAACTTATGGTAACTGCCAGGCAGTCCATCGACAATCCGATACCGATCAGGATGATCTCAGTTAAAGACAAGGTTTACAATTTTCTCCAGCCAGAGGGCATCTGTTGTATCAAAAGAGTCAGGCGTCCGGCTGTCGATATCGAGTACTCCGACTACCTGGCCGGTAGAATCTTTAAGAGGAACGACTATTTCTGACCTGGATCTCGGGTCGCAGGCAATATGACCGGGAAACTGATGTGTATCAGGAACAATGACAGTTTCGTTCCGGTCGATTCCTGCCCAGCATACACCGGTGTGAAGGGGGAGAACCTGACAGGCAAGCGGCCCCTGGTAAGTGTGTACGATCAGGTTTCCCTCCCTGAGCAGGTAAAAGCCGGTCCAAAAATAATAGGGTATCTTGTGGTGTAAGAGGGCTGCAATGGTAGCCATCCTGGCGGTAGGATCGCCGGTTTTACCCATCAGCGGAACAACCTGTTCAAAGATCCTTTTATACCGGTCAGATTTCCTATCCGTATCCATTACTTCAGCAGGAGGTCAGTTCGACAGTAAAATGACGCATTATAGGGGCCTCGTAGATGATACGGTATCCTTTAATGATGGTGTGGCGTCTGTCCCAGAGGTTTTTAAGGGCCACAGCGACTACATCCATATGATTGTTGGTGTAAACGCGGCGGGGGATGGCAAGCCTCAGGAATTCAAGTCTGGGATATCTGTTCTCGCGGGTAACCGGGTCGCGGTCGGCAAGCAGTGTGCCGATCTCGACACCTCTGACGCCTGCCTCCAGGTAGAGTTCTATCGCAAGGGTCTGAGCCTGGAACTGATCTTTTGGTATATGGGATAAAAACTTTGCAGCATCCACAAAAACAGCATGCCCGCCGATGGGTCGCTGTATCGGAATACCGGCTTCCATCATTTTCTTCCCAAGATATTCCACCTGTCGGACCCTGGTATCAAGGTAATCGAATTCCGTTCCTTCATAGAGCCCCTGTGCCAGTGCATTCATATCTCGTCCCGACATTCCTCCGTAGGTGATAAATCCTTCAAACATGATATTATATACACTGGCTTTCGTAAATAGCTCCTGATCGCGCATGCCAATGAAACCACCCATATTCACGATTGCATCTTTCTTGCTGCTCATTGTCATAATATCGGCGCAGCTGAACATCTCCCTGACAATCTCACGGATGGTGTAACCGGCATACTCAGGTTCACGGGATTTTATGAAATAGGCATTCTCGGCGAACCGGGCACTGTCGAACAAAACCTGTTTCCCATACTTTCTGGCAATCGCCCTGATCTGTTTCAGGTTGGCCAATGAAACAGGCTGCCCTCCGGAAGTATTGCACGTAAGGGTAACGATTATGAATGGAATTTTTTGCTCATTTTTCCGGATTACTTCTTCTAGTTTTTCTATATCAACATTCCCTTTGAAGGGGTAATCGAGGGTGGTGTCAAATGCTTCATCCACAGTACAATCTACGGCAAAGGCTTTCCTGAATTCAATGTGTCCCTTGGTAGTGTCGAAATGTGAATTTCCGGGGATGATGTCGCCCTCTTTTACAAGAACCGAGAAGAGTACATTTTCTGCGGCCCTTCCCTGATGTGTGGGAAGAAAAAGGTCGAAACCTGTAATATCCCTGATGGCTTCCTTCAGGATGGCGTATGAAGAAGCGCCTGCATAGCTTTCGTCGCCGAGCATCAGGGCCGACCATTGTTTGTCACTCATGGCACCCGTCCCCGAATCTGTTAGCAGATCAATGAAAACCTGGTCACTCTGAAGCCTGAAAAGATTAAAACCGGCATGTCGTATCCATTTTTCCCTTTCCTGGCGGGTGCTTTTTTTGATGGTTTCAACCATCTTGATGCGGTATGACTCGGCGAATGGTAGCTCCATGAGTATACAGTTACGTTGGAACGGCAAAGATAAAAATATTTCAATAGCATTTTTTTTCTAACTCCTTGTCTAATTGTTCAAAATAGCGTAGGTTTGCCTTCAGGGAAAACCATATAAATATTCATATTTTCAAGCAGGAGGAAATGCATTATGATGACAAAACTCTCAGATCTCTATGAACTTGTAAAACAGTCGAAAAAAAAGAAACTGGTGGTAGCTGCCGCGCAGGATGAACATTCGCTGGAGGCGGTTTGCACTGTTGCCGGACAGGGTATTGTGGAAGCCATTTTGGTGGGACACGAAAAAAAGATCCGGGAAATAGCCCTTAAGCTGAACCTGGATTTGAAGGGTATGACCATTATCAATGAAGAGTCGGATGCCAGTGCGGTGAAAAGAGCAGTTAAAATGGTCCACGACCATGAAGGCGACATTCTCATGAAGGGGAATGTCCCGACGGCCATGCTTCTGAAAGGGGTACTGGACAAGGAGTTCGGGCTCAGAAAGATGGACGTGCTTTCACATTTTGCGTTGTTTGAGGTTCCCACATACCATA
>CAYWHQ010000124.1:0-7850 GCA_964457665.1 uncultured Prolixibacteraceae bacterium
TTCGGGTATATATTTTTCAGCCTTTTCAATGTGGCCTATGGCCTCATTGTACTCGCTCCGCTCAGTTATGGCGCAAATCTTCTGTTTCTGAAAGCGATCAGGGGGGAACCATTCAAAGTTACCGAAATCTTTTATGGTTACCGTCAGACGGTTCAGATAATCCTGGCACAGATACTGACGGGCGTGATCATCGGGATAGGATTTGTATTGCTGATCATCCCCGGCATCATCTTCGCATGCAAACTCTCCATGGTTCCTTACCTGATCATGGACAAAAACATGGAAGCCGTGGATGCGGTGCGTACAAGCTGGAACATTACCAGCGGACATACCTGGACCATTTTCGGCATGGGCATTCTCAGCTTCCTGATCATACTCGGTGGGATAATCCTCCTGATAGTGGGTATTTTCCCGGCCATTCTCTGGGTCGGGCTGGCATATGCCGCCATGTACCAGGCGATCATTACAAAGCCTGCAGCCTGAAGAAATTTCTGCGTAGCCTCGGCCAGTGTTGACCGGTAACGATAAGGTAAAGTTGAAAACATTTCCGGGGATTTCATTACTGAAAGGAATTTCATGGTAATTTCGTGCATGATAAATTTAACCAATCATCCATGAAAACAAGATTTTCTTTCATCCCATTGCTTTTCCTTTCGGCCTTAATCCTGCTCGCATCCTGCAAGAAGAAAAGCAACGAACAACCAGCCAATCCCGACTATCCCCAGCTGATCGGGACCTGGACAGGATTCACTGACCAGGGCGACACTGTGACGATAAAAGTAAACAGTATCGGATCGACCCTTTATGTCTATTCCTACAAATATGCTGTCACCTACGATGATGGGGGCACCTACTCCCGGCATAAGATTGAGATCAGCAACACCCAGGGCATCGCCCCCATTCTTCAGAAATCATTTTCGCTAATTCCGGGCGATCCATTCGGCAGTGACCAGGATACGCTGAGTGGAACCTTCGATCCGGATAACCTCAAAATGACAGGAAAATGCAAGACCACCTTCACCGATGTGACCGGTCATCCTGTTGTATGGCTTGACTTCTTCCTGCTGAAGCAATAAGGGTGCGTTGATCCTGCACAAGATCATGCGCTCCATCCGGAAGCATATTATCGGTTACTGGCTGGGTGTGTTCCGGCTTCCGAAGGTCAGGAACGAGATGGCCAGATATGCGCTGGCATTCTCGGAGGAGGCCACCCGTTACACCTCCGGCATCAGGGGCGAGGCGGCAGAAACGAGGGAGATGTTTTTAATCCTGGCCAGATATATCCGGAAAGAGAGGCTGTCGCGCGAGGACAAATCCAAATTCAAGACCCAGGTCATCGATATCCTCAAAGGCGTTGGTGTTGTTGTTCCCCCCATGCTGATTCCCCTGCCCTTTGTCGGTACGCTGCTGCTGGTGATCATGGATCAACTGCTGCTGAGCCTTCATATAAAAATCCTGCCTTCCTCCTTTTATCCTGATCGAAGGAGAGGGATCATGACACCTGAAGGTATCGAGGAAGAGTTCGTAAAGCAATTCCCTGAAAGAAAACCAAAAAAGCCACAACCATGAAAGCCTTTATATTGCTGGTGACCACCATCTTCCTCATATGGCCCGTGGAAGAAACGTATGCACAGGTTTCCAGGGGATTTCAGTTCATCGAAAGCTCTGCAGGCATGAACTATCCTTCATGGGAAAGCGGAATGACAGAACTCGAATTCGCGGATATAAACCGCGACGGGTTTACCGACATTCTCTCCATCGGCGACCATGGGTCCCCTCACACCGGAGCACAGGAGCATGGGATCATGGTATGGTTCGGCGACGGCAAGGGCAACTGGAGCGCCCAGATGACGGGCGACTTCGGATACGGCGGTATTGCCGTTGGAGATGTTAACAACGACGGGCACTGGGATGTCGGATATGGCATGCACCATGATTACTCTTCCACCGATCTGGGCGACCAGAAGATGGAGGTGGCACTCGGCGACGGTACAGGCGTAAACTGGATCCCATGGGACGACGGGCTCGCCACGAACGGGGAGTCATGGGGTATGTTCGGAACCGACTTTGCCGACATTGATAACGACGGCGATCTGGATATCGGGTCCAACTCATTCGGCTCCGGCGACGGTGTGCATATTTACAGGAACAACGGTAATGGGACCTGGCAGCAATCATTCGGCTTTTTCGCCGGGAATTCTGAAATGAGGCTGCTGTTCGGGGATGTCAACAACGATGGCAACCCCGACCTGGTGGTCTCCAACGAAGCCGGAACGGTTTGGATGGGCGACGGTACAGGGACTTTCACTCCGGCCGACTACAATCTCCCCTCCTACGGATGGCCGGTGATGGGCCCCGACCTCGGCGACGTCAATAAAGACGGAGCCATGGACCTGGCCTTTGTGAATCTTTATGGAGGAGTTTTTGTTTGGACCTTCGATCCATCCACGCTTCAATGGATCAATATTTCAGGAACCCTTCCCGCAAGCGGAAACTATCAGGAATGCCAGCTATGTGATTTCGACCGTGACGGAACCCTGGATATCGCTGCTTTCGGCAATGCCCAGCTGACGATCTGGAAAGGCACGGTCAGCTCACCCCTGTCGGTGGAATGGAGCCAACAGATGACGATGACCACTTCGAACAATGGCGACTGCAACGCTTTCAGGGCAGGCGGGGATGTCGATCGCAACGGTTTTCCCGACATTACCCTGGTCGAAAAGGTGGGAAACTGGCCCAACGATCGCAATAAACTTAAATGCTTCAAAGAGCAGTCACCGTTCCTGAAAGCCAACATCGATGCAGTCTTTCCCCGTGGAAAAGAAAAATTCAAACAGGGATGCGTCGGGTTCATCGACTGGATCAGCGCGGTGCCCGACACTTCCACGGCCGGTGTCAGGATCGAATACTCCCTTCAGGGCAGCAGCGGTCCATGGTTCACCCTCACTGAATCTTCCGAGAATTCAGGCAGGTTCCAATGGATCCTGCCAATGACAATCTCCAGCAATAATTGTTTTATCCGGCTAACCCTGATGGAAGGGGGTGACACCCTCACCGCGCTGACTCCTGAAGCATTTACCATCCTGGGATCCGCCGGTCTTATTGCCGACTTCATGGCTGATTCAACTGATGTTACAGTGAATCAAACCGTACAATTCACGGATCTTTCCCTGGGGCTGGTGACTTCGTGGCAATGGGATTTCGACCACGACGGGATCATCGATGCTACGGAGAGAAACCCAGAATGGCAATACAATGCTCCAGGTACCTATACTGTAAAACTGACGGTTTCAGACGGGAACTCCGGTGACTCCAAAACCAGGATCGGCTATATCACCGTTCACCCCCCGGTAGCCGCCGATCCCATTCTTACAACGCCTGTCGACTTTTATTTATATCCCAATCCTGTCAGCGACCAACTGACCATCATCACCGGAAACTCCAGCGGAGCTGTTACGCGGGTTATATGCTTTGATATCGATGGAAAAAAGGTCCTTGAAAACACACTCCCTTCGCCGCTTAACAGATACGTCATGAATCTCGGAACCCTCCCGGCGGGTTTGTATGAATTATTAATCCATACTGAAAAACAGTCGGTTATAAAAAAAGTGATCCGGCGTTGACTTTTTTTTCCCATGCTGATTAAAAAGCATTACTTTTGGACCAGGAAACGAATTCCGTCGAAATGAATAATTTTCAATTAACCAAGGAGGAACAGATCAGAGCGGATGTGCTGGAGGTTTCCCGGAAGCTTTTCCAGCAGTACGGGCTGGTGAAAACCACGATGGAGGACATTGCACGGACGCTTCGCAAGGGGAAAAGCACCCTCTATTACTATTATAAAAGCAAGGATGATATCTTTGAGGATGTTGTAAACAAAGAGATCCGTGAAGTTTTCAGTGAAATCCGTGAAGCTGTGAAGAATGGCCATACAGGAGAAGAGAACCTCCGCATCTACTTCATGACGGCGATAAGCTCGATTCAAAAAAGGGTTCTTGTTTACAGGATCATCAAGGGGGAGGTAGGGGAAAACCTGAAGACCATCGTGAACCTCAAATACAAAATGGATAACAACGAGATCCTTTTCATACGGGAGATCCTGGAGTTCGGATTGGAACGCAGGGAGTGGGTCGACGAGGTTTCAAATGACCTTGATCTGCTCTCTTATGCTATTGTTTCGGCCCTGCGGAGCATCGCGCTCGATCTGGTGGTGGAAGATCGATTCCCGGATTGGGACCAACGGATTACAGTTATCCGGGAGGTATTCCTGAGAGGGCTCAAACGTTAATTTTTTTAAATCATTTTCGACCATAATACGATAATCGTTTTGATATTCAATGGAAAATAAGTCATACAGGAGGAAACAAACCCATGAAAAATATCCATGTATCCTGGTTTATCCTGATTGTCGCTATCTGCGGGACAGGTTGCACCAGTAAATCCGGAAAAGATCGCCCTGACGAAAGGGTCAGGGTTGAAACCGAACTGGTCCGTTACGATAAGGCCGGTGCAAATTACTATACGGGCACGGTGGAGGCGTCGGTCAGTATCCCGTTGAGCTTTCTGATGACCGGACAGGTTGGGAAGGTACTGGTCTCGGAAGGGCAACGTGTCGGACGCGGAGAATTGCTGGCCATGATCGATCCCGGTAGCTACCAGAGTGCCCTGGATTTGGCCCTGGCCAAAGAACAGCAGGCCGAAGATGCCCACAGGAGGCTGTCGGAATTATACCGGAAAGGCAGTCTGCCTGAAATAAAATTCATCGAGGTGGAGACGGGCCTGAACCAGGCACGTGCCTCGGTAGAAATTGCCCGTAAGAATCTGGCTGATTGTAAACTGCTGGCTCCCGCCGCCGGGGTGATCGGCAAGCGTCAGATCGAACCGGGATCCAACGTTGTTCCTTACAACACGGTTTTCACCCTGCTGGATATCGACCGGGTCAGGATAAGCTTTCCCGTTCCGGAGAAGGAGATTGCAACAACGCACATCGGACAGGAAGCGGTTGTTGAAGTACCAGCCCTCAAAGGAGCGATTTTCCGGGGGCGGATATTTGAAAGAGGGGTGATAGCCAATCCGGTGACGCACACCTACACGGTCGGGATTGAAATACCGAATCCCGGAGGAAAACTGATGCCCGGTATGGTATGCCGGGTATGGACCGGAAGTACTGATACCACCTCCCTGGTCATTATTCCATTGCAGGCAATCCGTACCGACGGATCAGGCAGGACATATGTCTATACCGCAGATCAGGGTGACCGGCCGGTACGCAGAGACATTACCACCGGACGCATCTGCGGCAAGGGGGTTACCGTTACCGGTCTGGAACCCGGCGAACGCCTCATCGTTGCCGGTCATCAGTACCTGAATGAAAACAGCACACTGGAAATTCTGAAGTGATATGAAAAAGCGGACAGACATTGTTGAGGTCGCTATGAAGAACCGCCAGATCCTGCTGCTGCTGACGGTGCTGCTTGCTTTTTTCGGGATATATGCCCTGCAGCATATGCCCCGAAAGGAGTTCCCCGTAGTGACTATCCGTCAGGGGTTGGTGATAGGACTCTATCCCGGGGCCGCGCCGGCAATAGTTGAGGAACAACTCACAAACCCGGCAGAGGAATATTTGTTCTCCTACAAGGAGATCAAACGGAACAAGACCTGGTCGGTATCGCGAAACGGGTTGATGGTCATTTTCGTGGAACTGAGCGATCGTGTTACCGATGCCGATGAGTTCTGGTCGAAACTGAACCATGGGTTACAGCTATTCAAACTCGATTTACCGGCAGGGGTTGCCGCGGTGTATACCAACAGTGAGTTCGGAGAAACCTCTGCCCTTCTGATCTCCCTTGAGGCGGAACATCAGGGCTACCGGGAGCTTGAAATCTGGCTTGGCAAGCTGGAACAACGGCTCCGGGCTTTACCCGACATGTCGAGGATTCAGCATTTCGGTCTTCAGAAAGAGCAGATCTCCGTCTACCTCGAAACCGAAAAGCTCAGCAGTTACGGGATTAGCTCTCCCGTTCTTACAGCAAGCCTATTTTCGCAAGGGCTTACTACAGCAGGAGGGAGTATCAATGACGGCAAACAGGTGATTCCGATCCATATCGCGGAGTCGTACAACGGGGAGGAGAACCTGGGCAGGCAGATCATCTATGCCGATCCGCTGGGGAACATGATCCGTCTCCGGGATGTAGCAACGATCGTCAGGGAATATCCTAAACTGGAAAGCTACATCAAAAACAACGGGTACCGCAGCCTGCTCCTGTCGATGGAGATGACTCCGGGGCGTAATATTGTGCAGTTCGGTAAGGAGGTGGACCAGGTGCTGGAGAAGTTCCGGCAGGAGCTCCCTCCGGGTATTGCCATCCGCCGGATTGCCGACCAGCCGAAGGTAGTCGGCGACTCCATTTCCACTTTCCTTCATGAATTCCTTTCCGCCATTGCTGCGGTGATCCTGGTAACCATGCTCCTGCTCCCCTTCCGTGCGGCAGCCGTTTCGGCATCCTCCATCCCTATCACGGTATTCATCTCCCTGGGAATCATGTATCTTACTGGTATTGAACTGAATACGGTCACCCTTGCCGCCCTCATCGTGGTACTTGGAATGATCGTCGACAACTCGGTAGTGATCGTCGACAGTTATATGGATCTTCTTGACCGGGGACTATCTCCCTGGCAGGCGGCCATAAACAGTGCAAATGGTTTTTTCAGGGCCATATTCTCCGCCACGCTGGCCATCAGTATCACCTTCTTCCCTTTCCTTTTCACACTCGACAGTACATTTAAGGATTTTGTGCTGCTCTTTCCATGGACTGTAACCATCTCCCTGGGGATCTCGCTCCTGGTAGCCATGCTGGTCATACCATATCTGCAGTACTTCTTTATCAGGCACGGTTTTCATCCAGCCGGTCCTGATATCCGGAAACGCCGTGTTTCGTTGCTCGACATGATGCAGCGGAGATACAACCATCTCCTGGAAAGAGCATTCAGGTACCCGGCGATCATCATCGGGGCCGGTATCGGAACCGTTGCCGCCGGGGTCGTTCTCCTCGGGTTGATCCCGCAACGCCTGATGCCGGTGGCTGAACGCGACCAGTTTGCCGTGGAGATCAGTCTTAACCAGGGAAGTGCCCTGCAGGAGACGGCCAGGGTAGCCGACAGCCTGGAGAAGTTGCTGAAATCCGATCCGCGGGTGGTCTCTGTCACCTCTTTTATCGGCACGAGCTCGCCACGGTTTCATACAACCTATGCGCCGAAACTTCCGGCCACCCATTACGCCCAGTTCATCGTCAATACCACATCCATCCGGGCAACAGAGGAGCTGCTGGATCAGTATTCTTCCCGGTATTCCGGGTACTTCCCGAACGCATATGTCCGATTCAGGCAGCTCGACTACCAGCCGGTAGCGGCTCCGGTGGAGATCCGGTTGAGCGGCAGCGAACTTCCGGCCATGATGCAGGCCACAGATACTATACAGGAGCGGCTGCGAAAGGTTCCCGGTCTTACCGGGATCCGGACAGATTTCGAGGGCCAGCTTCCCGGACTGATGGTCATACCCGATGAGACTGAATCCAACAGACTGGGTATCAACAGGTCGGTAATGGCAGCTAACCTTGCCATGGCTTACGGCGGTTTTCCCGTCACCACAATATGGGAGGGGGATTACCCGCTGAAAGTATTCCTCAGGACGGAGCGGGCAGGAACGGAAATTCCCGTAGAGCTCGGCCAGGAGTATATTCATTCCATTGTACCCGGTGTTTCAGTACCGCTGCGACAGGTAGCGACTGTGGAACCATACTGGAATCCGGGACAGATCGTCAGGAGGAACGGCATCCGTACCCTGACGGTAA
>CAYWHQ010000125.1:0-7794 GCA_964457665.1 uncultured Prolixibacteraceae bacterium
TGTGCCCGCCCGGAGAGGGCTCCAGGCATCAGGATGTCATCGGAATCCAGGAAGATCAGATAATCGCCCGATGCCTGTTCTGTCCCAATGTTACGGCACACCGGGGCGCCTCCGGGTTCCCGGTCCCGGAGGATCAGGCGGATCCTGGGATCAGCGGAGGCATACGAGCGCACTATTTCCAGGCTATTGTCATTCGATCCGTCGTCAACCACAATCGCCTCCCAGTTACTGAAACCCTGGCATAACAATGAATCCAAGGTCTCAGGCAACAGGTCACCCCGGTTGAAATTAGGAAGGACTACCGATATTTTCAAGGAGGCATGATTCATTGGCGCCATGGCTGATAAGTCAACATTAGCCGGAACGAAAAACCGATTTGAAGGCCACACCAGTCTTCAGCATCCGGCTTCCGAGGAAGGGGAAAAGAAGCATTTTCCAGGTCCGGAAATCTTTCCATCCATCATGGAGAATCATCCTCCCGTACTTTTTGATTTCCTTCCAGTCCCTGGCATCCACCACCAATCCATAGATATACCGGAGATCTTCGCGAAAATTTTTACCGGAGATGATGGAGCGGGCCGCTGGTTCATTAACATGTGTTTCGGGTATTGGAAGTGGTTCGCCGCGCATGATCGGATCAGTGCCCAGGGTGCGGCGCTGCTCGGAAAAATCGATGAGGATCTGACGAAAATGTCTGATCCTGGAGGCATGTCGCTGTGTGGCCGAAGAACCATGGAGCCGCATGAAATAGGTACACTGGTTGAGCACGGCAATCTTATACTTCTCCAACAGCCGCAACCAGAGATCGTTGTCTTCGGCCACGATGAATTCGGTTCTGTATTTACCAATGCCGATCACCTCCTCCCGCCTGTAACAGGCGGTTCCATGTACGACCGGGCTGGAGCGGTCGGTTGCAAAATGTTTGAAATCAAGATCTACGAATGGCTGATCATTGAAAAAGGAGGCATTGGGTACCCTGTGGTGCCATGCAATCATCCCGGACGCGGTCATAAAGGCCTCCTGATTGCAAACCATGACGTATTCCGGGCGGGCCTCCAGGAAATCGATCTGGATCCGGAAGGAGTCAGGCGTGCTGACATCATCCGCATCGTGCCTACGTACATAGCGGCCCCTGGCTATATCAAGCCCGTTATTCAGCGCCCGGGCAACCCCCTGGTTTACCTGGTTAACTGCTACGATCCTCGGATCGCTGTAACTGTCGATGATCGACTGTGTATCGTCGGTGGAGCCGTCGTTGACAATAATCAGCTCAAAATCGCTGAAAGTCTGTGACAATACACTGTCGATGGCGGGCCGGAGGAACTCGCGGCCGTTAAACACCGGCATCAGCACGCTAAGAATGGGAGGATTTTGCATGTCGGTTATTTGAATGTCCATATCGACTGCAACACTGTTCTGGCTCTTTTATCAAAGGGGTATGGGCGATGGATGAAGGAATCACCCTGCTTGATGGTAAAACGGATACAATTCTCTATATAATCAAAGGTTCCGTATGAATTTCCCAGCCAGAGAGAGATGTAATAGGTTGCCGGAGAGAAACAGATGCTCTTCACAAGCACCTCCACAGTGAAAGAGTCACCGCGGGCGATACTCCTGATCTCAAACCTGTCGTCGGCATTGGTAACATGACCGATAAATTCATTGGAGTCGTTGCGGATATCCAGGGTCATGTCACAAAAGTCGATCATCTCATTCGCCTTTGCCGTTGCGGTGACCAGGAAACTCTCACCCAGAAATACCTCTTCCACCGGTTTCCCGTTGAGGTCGGTCATCCTGTATTCCTTGAACTCAATCAGTCTCGTGCCGCTCCGTCGAAGTTCATTTTCATCCACCGACATCTGTTTGTATGCAGAGGTGATATCATGTACCTTCCCCTGCATCTTCAGCATCCCGTTCTGCATCAGAATCCCTTTGGTGCATAGTTGTTCCACGGCAGTGAGGTTGTGGCTCACAAAGAGAACTGTCCGGCCGCTTTGCGACACGGCCTGCATCTTTCCGATCGCCTTTTTCTGGAACTCGGCATCACCCACAGCAAGCACCTCATCCACGATCAGGATCTCGGGCTCAAGGTGGGCAGCCACAGCAAAAGCCAGTCGGACATACATCCCCGAAGAGTATCTTTTTACTGGTGTGTTCACGTACTTTTTTACTCCCGAGAATTCGACAATCTCATCAAATTTGGAGTTGATTTCCTTCCTGGTCATCCCCAGGATGGCTCCATTGAGAAAGATATTCTCTTTCCCGGTCAGTTCAGGGTGAAAACCGGTACCTACCTCCAGAAGACTTGCAATGCGTCCCTTAATCCTGATATTGCCGGTGGTGGGAGCCGTAACACGCGACATCAGCTTCAGCAGGGTGGATTTCCCCGCACCATTCTTGCCCACGATTCCGAGAACCTCACCGTCGCATATCTCCAGGTTAATATGCTGCAATGCCCAGACATATTTGCCGTCGACTGTATCGAGGCGGTTGGATACACCGACTTTGGCGGTCGGGTCCTCCTTTCCTCTGATTCTGGCAAAAAAGCGGTTCAGATCATGGCTGAGTGTCCCGGTCCCTACCGTACCCAGTCGGTATTGCTTGGAAACATCTTCTATCTTTATAACAACGTTTGGCATCTTTTCAATTTTAGATTAACAGGCCCATCGCGGGCGTCGGTGTCAGGGTAACTAAACGGTATCCATAAAGGTCTTCTCTACCTTGTTGAAGATGATAATCCCAAGGGCAAGCAAGAGAATGGTAAAGCCGAAACTGTAAAGCATGTTGGGATAGTTGATCTCTCCTACCCCCAGCAACGCGGTCCTGAAGGTCTCAACTACAGCGGTCATCGGGTTGGCCAGCACCAGCATCCGGTATTTTTCAGGAATCTCCGAAAGGGGGTATATGATCGGGGTGGCATACATCCAGAGTGTCACCCCAAAAGTCACAAGGTGCGTCAGATCCCTGTATTTGGTGGTGAGGGAAGAGATGATGATCCCAAAACCCAGTCCCATCCCCGCCATCAGAATAACCAGGAAAGGCAGCAAGAGCACATGGATGCTGGGGGCCACTCCTGCTCCTGTTACCATGAAATAGACCAGGAATACGCACAGAAAGGCAAACTGGATCACGAAACTCACCAGGTTCGAGATGACCACCGATATCGGCAGGGCAAGTCTGGGAAAATAGACTTTCCCGAATATTGAGGCGTTCCTGATGAAGGTTTGGGAAGTATCGTTCAGGCAGGTCGCGAAGTAGGTCCACCCGACGATCCCCGACATATAGAAAAGAACCTTAGGGATGCCGTTGGTAGAGATCCCGGCAATATTGCCAAAGATGACAGTGAACATGATGGTGGTCAGTAAAGGCTGGATAATGAACCAGAGCGGGCCCAGGATCGTCTGCTTGTACTTCGAGACAAAGTCGCGTTTCACAAAGAGTACGATCAGGTCGCGGTATTGCCATAGTTCGGTAAGATTGACATCCAGGAGACTTTTTTTGGGCCTGAGCACCATGGTCCACTCTCCGGGTATGATGTTTTCCTGATCATCAGGATGTGGGATATTCATTTCGGACTGCATAGCGTAATACCTTAAGAATATGTTTTAACAAATTCAGCATAGGTTCTTTCGATGCCTTCCCTCAGGGGAATGGAAGGCTGGAAACCGAGGGAGTTAAGCAGGGATACGTCGAGAAGTTTGCGCGGAGTGCCGTCGGGTTTTGAGGTATCAAACATCAGATCGCCTTCAAAACCGACCACCTCCCTGATCAGGTTTGCCAGTTCCCTGATGCTGATGTCCATGCCCCATCCGATATTGACAAACCTGCTTCCGTTGTAGGTTTGCATGAGGTAGACGACCGCGGCGGCCAGATCATCCACGTGCATGAATTCGCGGAGCGGGGATCCTGTACCCCAGATGGTGACCGTGGGGGAGCCGGCTTTTTTCGCCTCATGGAACTTCCTGATCAGGGCAGGCAGCACATGGGAGTTCTGCAGATCATAATTATCATTGGGTCCGTAAAGATTGGTCGGCATCACTGCAATGAAGTTAGTGCCGTACTGCAGGTTGTAGTTTTCGCACATTTTGAGGCCGGCGATCTTTGCAATTGCATAGGGTTCATTGGTGAATTCCAGCTGGCCTGTCAACAGGTACTCCTCCCTGATCGGCTGGGGAGCGTTCTTGGGGTAGATGCAGGAGCTTCCCAGGAAAAGGAGTTTTTTCACCTTTGACAGATAAGCCTGATGTATGACATTGTTCTGTATAAGCAGATTCTCGTAAAGAAACTGGGCACGGTAGGTATTGTTTGCAACAATCCCACCCACTCTGGCGGCAGCAACAAACACATAATCGGGTTGCTCTCCGGTGAACAGATCTCGGCATGCCGCCGGATCCATCAGGTCAAGCCGGCGGTAGGTCACCTGGTGGGATTGTCCGGTGACAGAGCGGAAATCGGTTCCCACGATGTTTTGGTATCCCTGGGCGAGCACATTCCGGAGGATCGCGCTGCCAACCATCCCGGCAGATCCCAGGATCAAAATCTTATCGTCTTTATTCATAGTAATTCTTTATTTCGTAACCACCTTCTTTCAGGTACTTATCTCTTTTCATCAGTTTCAGATCGCTCATCACCATATCCCTGACCAGGGAATGGAGATCATGTTCGGGTACCCATCCCAATTTCTCCCTGGCTTTGGTTGAATCGCCGATCAGCAACTCCACCTCCGTGGGACGGAAATATCTGGGATCGACGCGAACCACCACTTTCCCCTCCGGAAGCATAAACTCAGGATTCAGGCACCGGGTAACCACCCCCTGTTCATAAACTCCTTCGCCGGAAAAATCAACAATGATACCCAGTTCCTTAAAGGCCAGTCTGACGAAATCCCTTACCTCCGTGGTCACCCCGGTGGCAATGACATAATCATCCGGCTGCTCCTGCTGCAGGATCAAATACATTGCCTTGATGTAATCCTTCGCATGACCCCAGTCACGTTTGGCGGAAAGGTTGCCAAGGAAAATCGTATCCTGAAGCCCGAGCGCGATCTTGGCCACGGCCCTTGTGATCTTCCGGGTGACGAAAGTCTCGCCGCGGATAGGCGATTCGTGGTTAAAAAGTATGCCATTGCAGGCAAAAATATCATAGGCCTCGCGGTAATTCACCACAATCCAGTAACCGTAAAGTTTGGCCACGGCATAGGGCGACCGCGGATAAAACGGCGTTCGTTCCGATTGTGGGATTTCCTGAACCTTGCCATAAAGCTCGCTCGTGGAAGCCTGGTAAAAACGGGTTTTCCCCGCCATTTTTAAGAGCCTGATCGCCTCGAGAAGGCGCAGGGTTCCCAGCGCATCGGCATTGGCAGTATACTCAGCCGTCTCAAAACTGACCTGCACGTGCGACATGGCGGCGATATTATAGATCTCGTCCGGTTGTGTCTCCTGTACGATCCTGATCAGGTTGGTCGAATCAGTCATATCTCCGTAATGCAGATAAAAACTCTTGTTCGACATGAAGGGATCCTGATAAAGATGATCGATACGATCGGTATTGAAAAGGGATGACCTGCGTTTTACCCCGTGTACGGTATATCCCAGTTTAAGCAGATATTCCGACAGATATGCCCCGTCCTGCCCTGTAACTCCTGTAATCAATGCGACTTTGCTCATATAGCTGTTGTTAAAAAGTTAAAATTTACGGATCAGATCAATGATCCCTTTCCGGATCCTGGCTATAGTTCTCAATATTATATTTGTATGCATGTAGTCCTCCGTGCCGGGATAATAATCCTTGATTTTGAAGTGCGGTTTCACATCGGTGAAGACGATGTGAAGCCTTTTGATGCGGTTAGACACTGCCTCGGCAATGGAAAGGGAGAACTGTTTTTTGGTCGAGTGGTTAAACCTGACAACGAAAAGAGCAGCATCAGCGTACCGGTCGAGCAGGTAAGCATCACCCACGATACCGATCGAGGGGGTGTCCATCACAATGACATCATACCTTTTCCTGAGTGCGGTAAAAAGTTGCCTGGTCTTGTCCGATTCAATCAGTTCGTCAGGATTGGGAGGCACCGGGCCAGAAAGCAGGATGTCAAGATTCTTGGTAAAGGTCCGCTGTATCACCTCCTCAACAGGAATTTCATGGATCAGGTAATTGGTGACTCCCGTTTGTACCTTCAGGTCGAAATATTCCGCGATCTTCGGCCGCTGCAGGTCGAAGCCCAGCAGCAGGGTCTTCCTCCCTGCCATGGCATAGATGGAAGCAAGGTTCATGGCCACAAAGGTCTTGCCCTCACCGGTGAAGGCAGAGGTGACCATGATCACCTGTTCACCTTTCCCGGGATCAAGGTTTAGCTTTATCTTGATGATCCGGAGTGTCTCGGTAAAAAACGAACTGGCCCGCAGTAATAGTTTGCCGGTCCGCTTGTCGGTATTACGGATAAGGATACCGATAATCGGAATATCGGTAATTGATTCAATATCGTCCCTCGACATGATCCTGTTGTTGAAGGCCACGATCAGAAACAGAAAAACCGCAGGGATCAGGAGGGCCCAAATCATGGCATTGATATATGCTGCACGGGGACCGGCCGAAACGACTGAAATACCGGTGCTCCCGGCGTAATCCAGTATCTCGTGATCCGGGGTGTTGGCTGCCCGCTGAATCTCAACCTCCGACTTTCGCCGCAGCAGAAAATCATACAGATTGTTGAATAGTTTGTATTTACGCTCTATCTCCAGATACTTTCTTTCGATGCCGGGGAGTTTTGAGAAATCGGTATCCTTCTCCAGCAACCGTTGATCCATGTCCTGGATTTTGATATCCGTCGTCTGGATGATGCTGTTCATATTCTCAATGGCAGCGATTTTCATGTTTGAGATCTGCTCCTCAAGCGATTTGATGTATGGGTTCTCCAGGGAGGAGTTGGCGATCATGTCTTCCTTTTCGAGCGTCACGGTGGAAAGTTTCAGGACAAGATCCGAAAACAGGGGCAGGCTTATTCCGACCGTTGAGGGCATCACGACATCTTCGAACGAGTTATGTGTGACAAGATAATCGAGCAGGTATTCGTAGTACTTCCTGTCGGCGACCAGGTTGGCCCGCTCCTTCGAAAGGGAGTTCATCTCGCTCAGCAGCGACGCTGCCTTGGCCGAAAGCTGCATGAATTTATTGTCCTTTCTGAATTCCTCAAGCTGCTGTTCGGCCGAATCAAGGTCTTTTCCCATCTGCCGGATCTGACCTTCGATGAAGCTGATGGTGCTGGTCAGTATCCTGTTCTTCTTCTCCAGGTTGGTTACCAGGAACATTCTGGTGAGCTCGTTCAGGTAATCCTTCTCTTTATCCTTGTTCGGGCCGCTCGAGGAGATCACGATCACCGAGGTCCCCTTTTCCTGGCTGATGTTGGTTCTATTCCTGTATTGTGATGCAAGCTGGCTGATGTCGTTGATGATGAAGCCATAATCCTGGGCCAGATAATCTACCGGATTGATATGTTCCTTCAGGACAACAGAAAAGGAATAGTGATCGCCCGCAATCATTTCACCGAACCTGTAAGTGCGTGGTTCACTGAAGGGACCTGCTTTTTCCGACCAGATGACAAACTGATCCTTCTCCTTGAATCTCAGATCAATCCTCACCGATCGAATCTGAGAATGACCCGAATCAACCAGCACTGTGAAGGGAGCCCGCCGGTATATCTCTTCCCAGATATATTTACCCTTCGCATAGTAAGAGACCTCAAAATCGAGCTGTTCAATGATCAGACGTATCTGCGAAAAAGATTTGAGAATCGCGATC
>CAYWHQ010000126.1:0-7753 GCA_964457665.1 uncultured Prolixibacteraceae bacterium
TTCACCCTGCTGCTTCTGATTTTTATTGTGATCGTTTTTGATATCTCGGAGAAGATTGACGATTTTCTGAAGAACGATGCGCCGCTCAGCGCCATCGTTTTCGATTATTATTTCAATTTCATCCCCTATTTTGTAAACCTGTTCAGCTACCTGCTGACCTTTATCACGGTCATTTTCTTTACTTCCCGGCTCGCCTCCAACAGTGAGATCATTGCGATCCTCAGCAGCGGTGTCAGTTTCCGGAGGATGATGTTCCCATACATCCTTTCCGCATCAATCCTCGCCCTGCTTTCGTTTCTTCTTGCCAATTTCATCATACCCTATACCAACCGGGGAATGCTGGCATTTGAAAAACGATACATAAAAAGTGAAAAGTACCTGACCGGGCAGAACCTCCACAAGCAGATCAGACCGGGTACCTTCATCTATCTGGAAAACTATAACATGAAGATGAACAGCGGATGGAAATTCACCCTCGAGCAGTTTGAAAACCGCCGGCTCATCTATAAACTCAGGTCGGAGCGCATTGATTACGACACCCTCCGGAACCGATGGATCATCAGCAACTACTATGAACGCTTTCTGTCCGACAGCAGCGAGAGTCTGCGGAAAGGTGCAAAAATTGACACGGTGCTGCCGGTGGTACCGGGCGATTTCCTGGAGGACATTGAGGAGGAGAAGATCATGAACTGGTTCATGCTCCGCAGGCATATCGCGAAGAAAGAGCTCAGCGGCGATCCCGGTGTGATCAAGTATAAGGTAAAGCAATATGAAAGGGTTGCCTTCCCATTCGCCACCATTATCCTCACCATGATCGGGGTTTCGGTTTCCAGCCGCAAGGTCAGGGGCGGGATCGGTTATCACCTTGGTTTCGGGCTGGCGCTGACTTTTCTCTACATTCTTTTTATGCAGATATCCACCGTGTTTGCCACCTTCGGGAACCTTCACCCGATGGCAGCGACCTGGATACCCAACATCTTCTTCGGGATCATCGCTTTTGTGATGATCCGGCTTGCCCCGAAATAGCTATGAAGTTAATGAATCCGGCAACTGAAAGAGACTGACAGAGGTACCCGGGAAGGTTCAGAGCTTTCTGATGAATGCGTACAGATCATCTTCAGGTTTCAGCCGCAGCTTTTTCTTAAGACGATGCCGGGCGCTTTTGATACTGTTGGGCGCAAGGTTCAGCACTGAAGCGGTCTCCTTAATATTGAAGTTGAGTTTGATGAGGGCACATTGCCGAAGCTCATGGTGATTGAGAGAAGCATCGATCTGGTTGAGTCGGCTGAAAAAATCCGGGCTGACCTCTTCAAAATAAAGCCGGAATAATCCCCAATCCTTTTCTGTTTTCAGATGGGTGTGTACCATTTCCCTCAATTCATCAAGCCGGGTTTTCACCCCGGAGGGTGATTCCGACGCAATGCCATCGATGGTCTTTGCCATCTCCTGAAGCATCCTGTTTTTTTGCATCAGGTTTAGCGCCGTCGTGGTCAGTTGCCGGGTTTTAAATCCGATCTCCTTGCGTCGCTTTTTTATTACCAAAACAACAATAACGGATGAAGTGGTGAGGATGAAAATAATTCCTGACAGCATTATCCACAGTAAAATACGGTTACTTTTTTCCTGTTGTCTCAGATGGGCCAGTTCCTGTTCCCTCCTTTCGGTTTCAAACCGTGCCTGAATCTCTTCAAACTGTTTGTGCTTCGCGGCATTAAACATCCTGTCGCTGATATTTTTCAGTTGAATATGATATTCATATGCATTCCGGTAATCCCCCATGGAGGCATAACCTGCGGCAAGCAGGCCAAACAGCTTCCGGATCCCGAGGGAATCGCCGATCTCCCTGGCAATCTCATACCCTGTCAAGGCATCCCTGACGGACGCAGAAAAGTCGTCCATATTCCGGTCAAGTTCCGCCAGGATTGAATAACACTCAACCAGGCCGGGAAGATCACCGGTTTCTTCCTTCAGCTTCATCGATTTTTCGATATAGCACCTGGCTTCCCTAAAAAGTTTCTGTGCACTGTAAACCTCTGAGATATTGGTATAACACATGGCAATACGGTCAGGGACCTCCATCTTCGAAAAATGATCCAGCGCAGTTTGATAATATGAAAGTGCCTCCGTATACCGCTTCTGCTCAAAACAAATAATACCCAGGTTATTGGAAAGCAGTGCAGACGATTCAAGATTTCCAAGCTCTTCATGAATCTTCAGTGCCTTAACCCAGTATTCAAGCGCCTTATTCCAGTTTTGTTGATGATAATAGATGGCGCCAATATTGGCAAGGGCCACGCCGGTTCCTTCCCTGAACCTGGATTCGGCGGGATTTTTCGTATGCAGACGTTCGAGCAGGGACAAGGCTTCCTGATTCTCCTCCAGGGCATGAATAAACTGTCCCTTCATGGTATGGATGACTGCGATCTGCGTTATACATTGTGCATATTCAAAGGTATTGGCCCCTTCCTCTTCCTTTTGCAGGAGGTTTGCAGCCCGCCGGTAGACTATCATTGCTGAATCCAGATGGGAATCCATCCATGATTCCCCCTTATTCATCAGGGTCCGGATCAGGGAGGTATCCATCTGATTGTTTTCCGCCATGAATCCGGAGATAAACGGTAAAAAAACTATCAGAAATACTATCCGAAGAGATATTTTATCACTCACTTTTGCTTCACTCATTTATGTCTGTAGCAGATTCAGGTTCTCGGTCAAATCCCTGACTCCTTAGCTCAACAGTTAAACAAATCTATAAAAAATGTGTAATACAATCCCGTGCATACCGATTCGATACCACTTTTACCCGACAGCATACCAAATGCCCCCCTGAAAACTTGCCTTCAGGATAAATATTCCTTATTTTTACCATAAATTCTCCCTGCATGCAATTCATTGCCTTCATGCACGGCAGCACCCTTTTTATCCGGACCGAATGGCCGGTCAGGAATGGCAGGGTACAGTTGCTTGATCCGACCGGCCGAATATATGCAGTCTACCCGATGGATGATGTCGATTTCCTTTCCATTCCGATGAACTGTCCATCCGGCCGTTACATTTTGCAAATCCGCTCGGGAGAAGAAATCTCCGAAAAGCATATATACCTTTAAAACCTGTAACCATGAAAAAAGGAATTTTCATCATGCTGATCGCTCTGGGGCTGGCATTCCCAGCGAAGGCCCAGGTTGCCATCAATGCCGATGGGAGTCCGGCCGACAATTCTGCCATGCTTCATATTTCAAGTCTGTCGAAAGGTCTTTTGATTCCCCGCATGAACGGAACCCAGCGTCAATCCATAGCCTCCCCGGCCCATGGATTATTGGTATTCGACTCTGTCGCCAACCGTTTCTATTATTATAACCAGGAGGAATTAAGGTGGGACAGTCTGAGCAACAGTCAGGTTAGCTGTATTGGCGACCTGTGTGACGCGGGTACCAATGATTATAATCTCTTTATGGGCGATAATGCAGGAAATTTTATCTCAGGCAGCCAGTATAATACGGGTGTCGGAATCCATTCACTGTCGGAGGTAACCGGCAAATACAATACTGCCCTTGGATACCACGCATTGAAATCGGTTACAGGTCAATTCTGGAATACTGCCATCGGGTATGGTGCACTGCAAAGCAATATTTCTAATGGGAATACGGCTATCGGCAGTTACAGCTTATACTGGAACTATTCGGGAGGTAATAATTGTGCCATCGGGCATGAAAGCATGCGCGAAAATAACACTGGTTCATATAACACTGCTTTTGGATCATTAGCATTAAAATCAAATACTTCGGGGATATCCAATATTGCTTTCGGTTATCAGTCCCTGGCCAATCATTTGCATGGAAACGGCAATATCGGGATTGGTGAATCGTGCCTTTTATATGACACGGCCGGGCATTTCAATCTGGCCATCGGAACCGGGGCGTTGATGAACAGTAAGAATGGCAGCCAAAACCTTGCCATAGGAGCATATGCCTTATTTGGCAGTTTTGTGAACAACCAAAATCTTGCCATTGGAAATAACGCCCTGAGAACCATGACATTTGGTTCCTATATGTTTGCAATTGGTGATTCGGCCCTATACGCCGACCCGGGTAATACTTTCAATATGGCCATTGGACATAATTCATTAAGATATAACAACACGGGAATGTACAACACGGCTAACGGTTTATTTGCACTTTACCTTAATACCGGCGGTCATGGAAATACCGCTACAGGGTATAATACTTTATTGAATAATGTTACAGGGAGCAATAATACCGCCATCGGAAACAGTGCATTATACTACAATATCTCAGGAGGTGAAAATACCGGGGTAGGTTCAGGGGTCCTTTTGAAACATAAAACCGGCAACAGCAATACGGCGTTAGGTTATTATGCCATGTACAATGATACAACCGGGTCCCGAAACACAGCACTTGGTTATCAAAGTGCCGTCAACAACAGTTCTGGTTTGGAAAACACCTCTGTCGGTTATAACTCCATGATCTCAAACCGTACAGGTTCCTATAATTTGGCCGCAGGAACCCAGGCTATGTTCAGCAATGATGAGGGTGATGCCAACACAGCCATTGGTCCAAATGCCATGTATCATAATATTTCAGGCAATGAGAATGTAGCGGTCGGAAACTGGGCCGGACCGGCGTCAGGGATGAGCGGGCTGAATAATACTGCTGCCATTGGCAATCTTACCTCCGTTACGGCCAGTAACACCATACATATAGGAAATTCGGCCGTTACGGAGATTGCCGGTCAGGTCAACTGGAGCACCTATTCAGATGAAAGGTTCAAAAAAGGTGTCAGGGAGAATGTTCCCGGGCTTGATTTTATCCTCCGCCTCCGGCCGGTAACCTATCACTGGGACATCGGCAAGCTAGACCGTTTCCACATGATCCCCGATTCGCTGCAGCAAAGGAGCGAATCGAAGGATGGCCGATTCCAGCAGGAGGCTATTGCCTACTCGGGTTTTATTGCGCAGGAGGTAGAGATGGCCGCAAGGGAGACTGGTTTTGATTTCAGTGGTGTTGTGGCGCCAGCCAACGAGCGGTCGGTCTATTCGCTCCGGTATGCTGAGTTTGTGGTTCCCCTTGTCAGGGCAGTTCAGGAACAGCAGAAAATGATCGAAACACAGCAGGAACTGATCCTGCACCTGCAGCAGGAGATCGAATCGCTGAAGAGGGCCATCGGAAAATGACCCATTTTTATGTCATCCAATAATACACCGCACAGCGATCACGGAAAAACAGTGGATAACAGGTACTTCCATTCAGGAATTTAATGCCTTTTACGGTTTTCGTGATTCCCTGCCCACCTTCAGGAATATCCCGTAAACCGCCGAACCGCTGCCGGTCATGGAGGCGTAAAGCGCTCCCTGTTCATATAACCGGTCCCTGGCCTGACCGATTTCGGGGTATCGCAGGATCATGGGCGTTTCAAAATCGTTTTTCAGCAGATACATCCACTGGTCCACAGGGATCGCGGCAAGCGCACTCAGGTCAACGGCAGGGGCCGCGGGAGCTATCATGCTGAAAGCTTCGGCAGTGCTCACATGAATCCCCGGGAAGACAAGTTCAATATGGTATCCCGACAGGTCAAGGGCAATATTCCTGAAACAATCGCCCCGGCCGGTAGCCAGCATGGGGCGGTTCAATAAGAAAAAAGGACAATCGCTTCCAAGCAGGGAGGCCATTTCCACCAGGTCCTCCAGAGAAAAGGGGTCGTGGAGTAAACGGTTCATCATCCGGAGCGCATGGGCAGCGTCGGAGGAACCTCCTCCAAGGCCCGAACCTGCGGGGATGGCTTTGTGCAGGTGCATCCGGAAGAAAGGTGCGGAGGCAGCCCCGGAATGCTTTTCCCTCCATCGCTTCCTGAAAAGCGCACCGGCTTTCAGACACAGGTTATCACCGGGATCGCCCGGCAGGGGAAGTCCGGAGAGTTCCAACACATCCGTGGGTTCATCAAGAACCATGATCTCAAGGATGTCGCTCCGGTCAACCGGATAGAATATGGTCTCCAGGTTATGAAATCCGTCGGGGCGTTTTTCCACGACATGCAACCCCAGGTTAATCTTAGCATTAGGGAAACTGATCATTTTTCCGGTTCAGCCTTTCGGGTTATTATTTTCGGTCACCATCAGAATCCCACCAGTTTCCATTTTCTCCAATCATTCTCCGCATCGGGGCTTACCAGGACTGCAGGGGTCTGATCGCGGTTGTACAGCCGGACGGCGGTTTCATTCACCTTTTCGCGCGTATAGTTTCCCAGTTGCTCCAGGTCTGCGCCTCCTTTTGTCTCTTTCAGCAGTTGAAGGATATAGTATGTAAACAGCCCGTGACCCTTTTCCCTGTATGGAAGTGAAGGTTGTTCCCCGGTACTTGAGGTAAACACAACCATCTCCCCGTGCAGGGTCACCCCGGCCGGTTTGATTTTGACTCCCCGTGTTGCCAGTAGCGGGCTGTTCCTGGCACCACCGCTGAAACATGCGTCAAGAAAAACTGTGATCTTCTGAACGGGGTGTTCGGCCAGGGTTTCATAAACCTCCTTCAGCGGAATGGCGTATTCCAGATCACTGCCGCTCACATCGACCGGGATGAGATTGGGTTCCCTGGTTTTTTCATCAGGCAGGCCGTGCCCAGCAAAGAAAAAGATCAGCTCGGCCTTTTCACCCTTGGTTTTCGCCAGCAGGTTCATACGCTTCAGCTCCCTGCGGATATCGATGGCCCTCGCATTGACAAGGAGTGTGATCTGGTCTTCAGGGACACCATAAAGCTTCCGCAGATACTCGCCAAAGATCCTGGCGTCGGAGGCGGCAAAATCAACGTTCACCTCCGTGCCCAGTCCCGGTTGAAATGAGCTGTAATCTTCATTGCCGATAATCAGGGCATAAACGCCGGGACTCTTAAGGGTGGTCGCCGGGATGGCGGTGTCGACGTCGGAAACGGTAACCTTCGGCGGAAGAGGAGCCGAACTACCGGAACCGGCCAGCTTCTCTTTCCTTTCAAGCAGCTTCAACATCAGCACATCCGACACTGATTTAAGTCCGTTTCGCGCGGAGTTGACATAGGCTGCATCCATGGAAGAGCTCCCTCCTTTTACACGCGGGTCGGTCCTTTCAAGAAGAATCTCCCCGCCGGCATTTTCTTTCAGAAGGGTGGTGATGGCCGAATATGCAAAACAAAAACCGTTGGTGCACGGTCCTGGTGCAGATACGATCTGAATGGAGAGATTGAGATCGGCCCCCTCCTTTTGCCTGGTCACGGTATAGCCCTGTTTCTGGAGAAATGCGGTGATACCCGGTTCAAAAACATCCCGGAGCAATCCCTCCCGGTTGTCGGACACCTCGACACTGATCCTGTTCTGCGCCCCGCATGGCATGGATGAGAGGCCCCACCAGGCTGCCAGAAGTACAAAGACAGCGAACTTTTTCATTTTACATCTTTTATATTGATATATCCCTGTTTTCCTCCCAGTAATTTGATGAGGATATGCGTAGTACCCTTTTCAAGTACCGTGAATTCGGTGTCGCCCGGAACCCTGGCCACCACATCGGATCCTGCTTCGGGGGAGACATACACATCATAGCGGTCGGCTTTGGTCCCGCGTGTTTTGACCTTGTCGGACATGATATCTTTCGCCGCGGTAAACTCACCCGGAATAATTTCAATGCCATACTTTCCGAGTATTTTTACCTTTTCGATCCTGCTGCCGGCTTTCCCGGCGTGTGAACCAAAGGACGACGGGTCGATCTCCCCTGCCA
>CAYWHQ010000127.1:0-7743 GCA_964457665.1 uncultured Prolixibacteraceae bacterium
CTGTAATGAGCCCTGAAAAGGGTTTCGAATTCAGCTTTATCCAGACTTTGCAGGGATGGCTCTTCTGAAGACATGCCAGGAATATGACGATGATGTCGGTTTGCAAACATAAGAAAAAAGGGGTTGTAAACATCCCTGGAAATTTGTATATTAGTAGTGCTAAAAACAGGTCACATGGAAAGCTATGAAACAATTCTGGTGCTGGGCAATGAATTCGAAGCCGAGCGAATGGAGGAGGTACTGAAAGATCAGCAGATTCCCTATGGAATCGTTCCTATCGGCGATTCAGTGCTCGGCGGTATCGTGGGTATCGAATCGGGATGGGGATATCTGAAGGCTCCTTCCCGGTATGGAGATAAAATCAGGGAAATTTACCGGGCACTCCGGAATGATGCTCAGTTCATATGATTAAAACCCCTGACCTGACCAGGGCGGTGAATGGTTTTATCCCCTTATCTTTGCAAATAAAACCATGGCGTTTGATTTTATATCCGATGAGCTGCTGAACTACGTGGTGCTTCCGGTCATGATCTTTCTGTTCAGGATCACCGACCAGACCATTGGTACCATCCGGCTGATCTTCTCCGCGAAAGGGATGAAACATCTTGCTCCCTTCTTCGCCTTTTTCGAATCCTTCATCTGGCTTATCGCCATCAGCCAGATCATGAAGGATGTGGGAAATATTGTCTCCTATCTGGCCTTCGCAGGTGGATTTGCCACCGGCAATTACTTCGGGATCATCCTGGAAGAGAAACTATCGGTGGGCAATGTGGTGATCCGTGTGATACCCAAGCACGACTCTACCGCACTGATCAAATTCCTGAGAGAAAACCACTACGGGGTCACCTCCGTGGATGTGGAGGGCTCCATGGGCCCCACGAAAATGCTGTTCACGACCATCCGTCGGAAAGATGCGAAAAAGGTGATAGAGATTATTCAGCAGTTCAATCCGCAGGCATTCTACACCATCGATGAGGTAAAAACCGTCAGCGGGGGATATTTCCGTGAGCACACACGTTCGGTCTTTTCGATGCTCAATCCTTTTCAGAAAACGGTAAGGAAATAAAAGGGGCCGGACCGGGCTTAACCGCCTATCCCGATGAGATCCAGGCCCTCGTTGATCAGACGCTCCAGCTCTTTACCCTCCTTCCCGGTCACCTGTAACCGATCCAGGATCTCCTGCTGAAAACCGCTGTCCAGGTTCTTATCCCGAAGTTGTTCAAGCACCTCCAGCGCACACAGCCAGTCGCCGGGATGGTCGTGTTTCAGGGATTCCCAGATGCCTGGCAATATGGCGTGCCCGCAGTTGCCTTCACGGATGTCGCGTACCTGCTGGTACAAGGCATGAAGTTTCAGGGCCTCCGCGGTATGCTGTACCTTATGCGTCTTTTCCGCAGGAACCGGGTATTCCAGCCCGTAAGCCTCCGGATCGGCTGGTCCCGGAAAGGCTGAAACCACTGCACTTCCCACAGCCATGTCGTAGACCCCCCAGGCGGGATCAAAGAGCACCCTGCCTTCGAAGGTGACCCGGCAACCGGTAAAGGATAACAGTACCGGCCGCTCCTCCTTCACGATTATATGCCTCAGGGTTCCCTCCACAACAACGCCCGAATCGAAGTTAAGAAGTAGCGGCTCGCCAACTGTAACCCCTATCTGGTCAAGTTCTTCGGCAGTAAAATCACCCAGAGACCTGGCCAGCGTTGTGATGCGTCCCACCGGCGATCCGAATCCATCCTGATGATAATCCTTCCCGTGTCCCGGCAACTCGGTATTCCCGTAACACAAACTGGTGGGGCCAAGGGTTTTGACGTAGGCCACCCTGCCATGATTTTCGATCATTTCGGTAAACACCCCCGAAACCTGCAGCCCGGAACTGAAAACACAGGTGGCGACCGCTTCCGAACGGATGGCTTTCCTAACCGCAACAGGCCCCCCGGTCCGGAAAGCCATGCCGGTGGCAAACTGATCCAGAACCCTGGTGAGCGTTTCAAAATCGGGGGTTACGAACAACTGTGGCTGGGGTTCCGTGATATCGAACGGATAGTTCACCGCCTCCAGGGAATAGGGAATCTTCTTCACACGATCGGTCATGCAATAGTAACTCTCGGAGATGGAGGAGAGAAGTCCTGCCCCGTAAATCCTGGGTTGAAGGAGGTCGCCGATGAGTCCGTACTCCACCGTCCACCAGTGAAGATTCCGGATCAGCGCCAGCTCGGAAGGTTCTGCCATGTTGGAACTAAGCTGCTGCAGTATCGCGGCAGCATCGGAGATCTTTCCGGGAGGGGAATAGGGATCGGCTTTCAGGATTGACAGGTGTCTGATCGCTTCATACAACTTTGCATCATAGGGGGTGGTGAAGGCCTTGCTGCCGACTTCGCCGAAGTAACGCAGGTAGGCTGCATACTCCGGGTCGGCAATGATGGGGGCATGGCCCGCTGCCTCATGGATGATGTCGGGTGCGGGAGTGTAGCCTATCTGGTTGATCGGGCGAATGTCGGCCGCAATGACCAGCACATGGTGTGCCTGGAATTCCATAAAAGCTGAAGGGGGGATAAAACCGTCGACCGCCACGGCCGCCCAGCCGATCTCCTTCAGGATCCTGTTCATCCCGTACATGTGCGGGATCCGGTCGATGCTGATGCCCGTGCGCCGCAACCCATCGAGATAGGAGCCATGCGCCACGCTGCTCAGGTATTTGACGTTCTGGCGCATGACATGCCTCCAGAGGGCATGGTCCTGGGCTGTGTAGGAATCATAGGGTTGGTCAATCACCAAACGGAGCAGATGCTTTGGCAGACGCTCCAGTATCTCGTTCATCTCCATGGTCTCATTTCGGTTTTGGAACAACAAAGAGGGATTCCCCGGAAGCCCTGACATAATAATCGCCTCCCAGACGCCCGACCAGATCAATGCGGTTCGGGTCGATCCTGCCGTTGGCGCCAACCACTTCAGGTTTTATGTGAAACTTTAAGATCTCGCAGATCACCAGGTTGCCGGCGGCAGGCCGGTCGCTGGTTTCGATCACCTGCAGCACCCGGCATTCAAACTGCACCGGCGACTCCTTCACCCTCGGCGGAGTAACCAGGACAGAGGGCTCCATAGTGAATCCGACCATCTCAAATTCGTTCACACCGCGGGGAAAATCGGCGCTTGCATCACTTGTCTGCTGAACCATCGGGTAGGTAACCACGTTGATCACCACCTCCGGAACCTCCCTGACGTTTTCAAAGGTATCCTTGGTCGTGTTGTCCTTTCCGCGCCTCGAGGGAGAAAAGACAAGTAAGGGGGGATTCATCCCGAAGACATTGAAAAAACTGAACGGAGAGAGGTTAACCCTCCCCTCCCGGTCGATCGTACTGGCAAGGGCGATGGGGCGGGGGCCGACTGCTCCCTGAATCAGGCCGGCAAGCTCCGGCACCGAAAGCTGTTTCGGATCAAAGTGAAGATATTGGGTTGATTCCTGTTCCATGATTGCTTATTTTGCCGGAAGTATCGTGGTTTCCACCTCTCCGAAACCTATCCGCAATCCATCCTTTTTCGCATACCCTCTCATGATGATGGTATCGTGATCGGCAATGAAGGTGCGCTCCGACCCGTCAGGCAATCTGACCGGTTTCGTTCCTTTCCAGGCAATCTCCAGCATCGACCCGTAAGAGTCGGGTGTGGGGCCGCTGATGGTACCCGAAGCATACATGTCGCCAACGTTGATATTGCATCCATTGCTGGTCTGATGAGCCAGTTGCTGCGCCATATTCCAGTACATGTATCTGAAATTCGAACGGCAGACAAGGAATTCGTCCTGATCTTGCGGCCTGATCAGAACCTCAAGGTGGATGTCAAGGTTACGGTTGCCCTCCGACCGCAGATAAGGCAATACTTCAGGCTCCTGCCGGGGTCCCTTCACCCGGAAAGGCTCCAGGGCCTCGAGGGTAACCACCCAGGGAGAGATGACCGATGCAAAATTCTTGGAAAGAAAAGGCCCCAGCGGAACATACTCCCATTTCTGAATGTCCCTGGCTGATAAATCATTGAAGATCACCATTCCGAAAATGGCATCCTCAGCTTCCGCAACGGGAATCGACTCGCCGGGAGCAGTCTTCACCCCGGTGATAAAGGCTATCTCCAGCTCAAAATCAAGCTGACGGGTAGGGCCAAACTCCGGAAGAGGTTTGTCGTCGGCCTTTGTTTGTCCGTTGGGCCGGTGCACCGGAGTACCGCTCACCAGGATGCTGGAGCTCCGGCCGTGATAGCCAATCGGAATATGCCTCCAGTTGGGCAACAACGCATTGGCGGGATCCCGGAACATACTCCCGACATTGGTGGCATGCTCAATGCTGGAATAAAAGTCGGTGTAGTCGCCCACCCTCACCGGTATGCATAAGGTGACCGCTGTGACCGGGTGGTGGAATGGCGGAGTGGCGGAGTGGCGGAGTGGCGGAGTAGCGGAATGGCGGAATGGCGGAGTGGCGGAATAGTTGTAGAGGGTAGTGAGTTTATTCCGGATAAGCTGCCAGACTGGTTTGCCAAGTGCAATAAAATCGTTGAGGAACTCCTTGTTAAAAACCTCAGGATCGGGCCCATCCTCCCCGAAATATCCGGCCTTCGCAAGGGCATAAAGATCAATCACGGTGTCGCCGATCCGGGTACAGGCCCGGGGAGTCAACTCATCTGTCCGGAAGATCCCGTAGGGAAGATTCTGCAACGGGAAGTCGGTCTCCGGCTCAACAGGCAGCCACGAAGCGGCTGCCTCCGTTTGAAAAGTCCGGGTGCCGTTCATCACAAGGTTCCCCGTTTTTCCTGCTCAAGCTCAATGGAAACGAACAGGGCCTTGAAGTTTCCTTTGCCGAATGACTTTGCTCCCTTGCGCTGGATGATCTCAAAAAACAAGGTTGGACGATCCTCCACGGGCTTTGTAAAGATCTGGAGCAGATAACCATCCTCATCGCGATCGACCAGGATACCGAGGTCCTTCAGCGGTGCAATATCCTCATCGATGCTTCCAACCCGCTCCTTCAGCATATCGTAGTAAGTATCAGGGACCCGCAGGAACTCCACACCACGGTCGCGCAGCATGGTCACCGTTTCAAGAATGTTGTCGGTGGCCATGGCCACATGCTGAACTCCCGGACCATGATAGAAATCGAGATACTCTTCTATCTGAGATTTTTTCTTTCCGCGAGCCGGTTCGTTGATGGGAAATTTGATGTAGAGATTGCTGCTGGCCATTACTTTGCTCATAAGCGCTGTATATTCCGTAGAGATATCCTTGTCGTCGAACGACTTCAGCTGACTGAACCCCATCACCTCCTCGTAAAACCTGGCCCATATATCCATCTCACCCCATCCGACATTTCCGACCATGTGGTCGATAAATTTCAATCCGACCGGTGCCGGAGTGTAACGGGGTTCCCATTTGATGAAACCGGGCAGGAATGGACCCCTGTAGTTCTTCCTCTCCACAAAAAGATGAACTGTCTCACCGTATGTATGTATGCCTGAGAGTACCACCTCACCCTGGGAGTCAGACAAAACCTTCGGTTCCATATAAACCTTGCCTCCGCGCTGAGTAGTCTCTTCAAAAGCCTTTCGCGCATCGTCCACCCAGAGGGCCACCACCTTCACTCCGTCGCCGTGAAGCTTGCAATGGTCTGAAATGATGGAATCGGGATTCAATGCAGTTGTCAAAACAAGTGTGATCTTCCCCTGCCGGAGCACATAAGAGGTCCGGTCTTTCTTGCCGGTCTCAAGTCCGGCATACGCCAGAGGCTGAAAACCAAAGGCAGTCTGATAATAATGAGCCGCCTGTTTGGCATTGCCCACATAAAACTCTACATAATCGGTTCCATTGATCGGAAGAAATTCATTCGTATTCACAATAAAAAATTTTAAGGTTTCAAATTACATTTCAATATTTCAAAAACAACAACCACTCCGCCACTCCGCCATTCCGCCATTCCGCCACTAAACTAATCCATCATCCAGCTTTTATAATAATCCTTTTCCTCGATCTCCAGGGCCTGCCGGGTAATTTTCAGGGGTCGGAAGGTATCCACCATGACGGCCAGTTCACGCGTCTCCTTCGCACCGATGCTGCGCTCCACCGCTCCGGGATGCGGACCGTGCGGAATTCCCGTGGGATGCAACGAGACAAAGCCCTTTCCGACGTTGTTGCGGCTCATGAAATCCCCGTCCACATAGTAGAGCACCTCGTCGGAGTCAACATTGCTGTGATGGTAGGGGGCAGGGATTGCTTCCGGATGATAATCGTATAGCCTCGGAACAAAGGCACACATGACAAAAGCCTGTGTTTCAAATGTCTGGTGAACCGGAGGAGGCTGATGAATGCGGCCGGTGATGGGCTCAAAATCAAAAATGGAGAGTGCATAAGGATAATGACAGCCATCCCATCCGACCAGGTCGAACGGATGTGCAGCGTAATGGTAAGGCCAGATCATGTTGTCGCGCTTGATCTTTATCGTAAAATCTCCCTTTTCTTCGTGTGTTTCGAGATTTTCAGGCCTGCGGATATCGCGTTCGCAAAATGGGCTATGCTCCAGCAATTGACCTTCACGGTTCAGGTATCTTTTCGGAAATCTTACCGGATGGAAAGATTCCGTGATAAAGAGCCGGTTCTCTTCACCGTCGAATTCGAACTGATGGACAATCCCTCTGGGAATGACGAGGTGGTCGCCGTAACCAAAACGGATGTTGCCGTACATTGTATGGAGTGTACCGGTTCCATGGTGGATAAAGATCACCTCATCGGCACCGGAATTTTTATAAAAATAGCCGTTCATCGAGCGCTTCGGGGCTGCCAGGTGAATATATACATCCCCATTCACCAGTATCGGGATCCTGCTATCCAGATAATCGTCGGCAGCGGGTACGTCGAAACCCCGGTACATCCTGTGCTGAAGATTTTTCTCTACGGCTACCTCCGGACTGACACTGTAACCGGATTCAATGGCGGTGACCAGGGTCGGAGGCCAGGTGTGATATGCCAGGGAATAGACGTCGGAGAAACCTTCGGTCGAGACAAGCTGCTCGGCGTAAAGTCCTCCGCCAGGCTTCCGGAATACGGTGTGCCGTTTCCGTGGGATCGTTCCGAGTGTAAAATATGGAGGCATGTCGATCTGTGTTTCAAAACTATTTTTTTCAACAAGCAAATTTATACTAAATCTAAATAAAAACATAATTTTGCGAAAAAAATGTTGTTGTTCACTCCTTTTCAATCCGGCAGCATTCGCCTCAGCAACCGCATTGTGATGGCGCCCATGACACGTTGCCGGGCCATTGATCATCTTCCGGATGAACTGATGGAACAATATTACATGCAGCGTGCCTCTGCCGGACTGATCATTTCCGAAGGGGTTGCCCCCTCTCCCGATGGTTGCGGATATGCCCGTATGCCGGGGATATGGAGTGAGTCGCAGGTGCAGGGATGGAAGAGGATCGCCAGCGCCGTGCATGACGCCGGGGGTACGATCTTTATGCAGTTGATGCATACGGGGCGCATGAGCCACCCGCTGAACATGCCTGAAGGATCCCGGATCCTTGCTCCTTCAACCATTCGGCCAAAGGTTGGCCTCCGGACAGATCAGGCAGGACTTCAACCACCCCCGCTGCCGGTGGAGATGTCGCCAGAAGACATTTCCCGGGTCATCAAAGAGTACCGGCAGGCTGCTGAAAATGCCATGCGGGCAGGTTTCGACGGGGTGGAGATTCATGGGGCCAATGGTTATC
>CAYWHQ010000128.1:0-1933 GCA_964457665.1 uncultured Prolixibacteraceae bacterium
GTTCCGGCAAGCTGACGCTGAGCCATCAGCGCTCCATGAAGTGCTGCCCGGGGGGCGAAATCGCCACCCATGATATCCAATCCGATCTTCATCGGCTACTCGGAAGCAATCTTTTCAATGGCCTGTTTTCCCCTGTAATAACCGCATTCCGGGCAAACCCGATGGTAAAGGACCGGGGCGCCGCAGTTGGAACAGGTGGTGAACTGGGCTACTTCAGCCTTGTAATGGGTTCTTCTTTTATCCCTGCGGGTATTGGAGATTTTTCGTTTCGGGTGTGGCATGGTTCAATTTTAGATTTACGATTTACGATTTACGATTGTATTTTAGATTTCAGATTTTAGATTTTCTTTGAATTTCTTTCAGAATTTCCCAGCGGGGGTCGGTGGTCGGGCCGGTACTGAGTTCTTCCAGGATTTTCAACACATCAGCGTTGCAACCCGGAAGGCCGTCGGGAGTGTCGGCATGCACCCGCCGTGAAGGGATCATCAGGTTGATATAGTCATAAATATGCGGACTGATATCAAACCGGCTCACCGTGTCAGGGATCGTGATAATGGAATCGTTCTCCTCCGGGTAACCGTCGCCGATCTTAACCAGAAGCCGCTCTCTGCCATCCACACGGATCTCTGCGGGATCCCCGCAGCGGTCACAAGGGCATACCATGATACCTTTTATAACAAAGGTAAAATCAAGCATCCTCTCCGACCGTTCCAGGATCACATCAACCGTAAGTGTCCCTTCCTTCATCAGGCTGTATTCAAACTGCTCAAAGAACAAGCTGTCCACAATAAACCTGAATTCATGCTTCCCGCCCTTCAGTCCTGAAAAGGGAATTATATATGCGTCCAGGTATCCCATTTCTTCAGAAAAAACGTGCAAAATTAAAAATTAATTACGTGACTGCCAAACTGCTATTAACTATTATCTTTGCATTAAACCTCCACAACAACCTAAAAAAAAGGCCTTATGCTGAACAAACTCATCACAAAAATCATCCCTTTCATGCCCAAAAAGCTGGTCTGGATCTTCTCCAGGAAATATATCGCAGGCGAAACCCTCGACGATGCCGTCAGGGTGTCACATGATCTGAATGCCAGGGGGATCAAGATCACCATCGACCTGCTGGGCGAATTCATCACACGTCTTGAACAGGCTACCGAGAACAAATCTGCCTATCTGGATATCATCGACCGTATCGAAAAGGAAAAGATTGACGGCAATTACTCCCTGAAGCCCACCAGCTTCGGACTGCTTATCGACAAGGAGGTCTGTTACCGGAACATCAGGGAGATTGTGGCCAGAGCCGCCTCCCACAACAATTTCGTCAGGATCGACATGGAGGATTCTCCTTGTACCGACCTGGAGATCGAACTCTATCGACGCCTCAAGGCAGAGTACCCTAAAAACGTGGGGCTGGTTGTCCAGGCCTATCTGAGACGTACGCTGAACGACCTGAAATCCATGCTCGACCTTCATTCGCCGGAGATCCCACTGAACTACAGACTTTGCAAGGGAATTTATGTGGAGCCCGAGGCCATAGCCTATAAAAAATACCAGGAGATCAACGACCATTATCTCGAAAACCTGGCATTTATGTTCAGCCATGGCATCTATGCAGGCATTGCCACGCACGATAAACCCCTGGTGGAAGGGGCCTGCCGGCTGATCGAAAAGTACCAGGTACCGCGGAACATGTACGAATTCCAGATGCTTTATGGAGTCACTCCCGAACTTCGGAAATCAATTGTCGACGGTGGCCATACCATGAGGGTTTATGTGCCCTTCGGAAAAGACTGGTTCGGCTACAGCACCCGCCGGCTGAAAGAAAATCCGAAGATGGCAACCCATATCATCAAGGCATTGTTTGTGAAGGGATAGTGGCGGAGTGGCGGAATGGCGGAGTGGCGGAATGGCGGAGTGGCGGAGTGGCGGA
>CAYWHQ010000128.1:2033-7702 GCA_964457665.1 uncultured Prolixibacteraceae bacterium
TGGCGGAGTGGCGGAATGGCGGAGTGGCGGAATGGCGGAGTGGCGGAGTGGCGGAATGGCGGAGTGGTTACTTGAATGATTTCTCCGGTAGTCCGTCGCCGCTGAGTTTCAGTCGCTCGAAGTATTCAGGTGTCGGCTTTCCGGTGAGTTTGTCCACGTATAACCTCGCGAGGTATTGCCCCAGCATAAAACCTTGCCCGCGGAGCCCGAGGAAAAGTCCGAGTTCGGGGTCGATGATCATCCGTGGTTCCACATAGTAACCGGCCCAGATAGCCTGGAACCCGACGGAAGAGAGTTCGGGTATCCAGTTGGTGAAGACCTCTGAAGCGATCTCAATAAACTCTTTTGTGTTGATTTTGAGATTTTTATCGGTCTCCAGAAACTCGATTGCGGGAGAGGCGCATCCGATGATCTGTCCTGTTTCGGCCAGTTGCTGCCCGTATACCGCCGAAAAACCTTTATACCGGCGACGGTCGATCAGCATGGGGAGGGGCGCACCCTCTTTGCCCATCATGGGCAGCCTGCGGGTGATGAATGCCTGATGTTTCACAGGGAACAGTCCGGTTTCGATACCAAGGGTATGGGTGAACCGTGCTCCCTCGGGGCCCATGGCATTGATGAAGGCTTCTGTTTCATACTCAATATACTCTCTGGCATGATTCTGGACCAGGACCTGATAACGGTCACCCTCCCGGTGAACGCTGATCAGCCGGCAATCCTCTTCTACCTTTCCGCCATTTTCGATCCCCAGGCGTCGGATCAGGTCGATCACCCTGCCCGGAGTGGCCTGCCAGCAGTTTCGCGTGATCAGCGCTGCCAGGTAGGTATTCATTGCAGGGTTTATGCCCGGGGCGATCTCCGACCTGAAGTCCTTCGGTTCGATCATGGTTGCGTCCGACCACGACATTGACTCCTCCAGGGCCCGGTAGATCTGTTCGTCGTGGGCAAAGGTCACGTACCGGATCGGCCTGAAATCGATGTTGTGGATCTGCTGAAGGGACTTGAAGATTTCCAGGTTATGGTTCGCTATGTCGGAGAGTTCCGGCAGGGAGAAGTTGGGTCGGCCGCCGGCAATGTTTCGCCAGGAGGCTCCCCGGCCGTGGTTGAGCAGTAAAGGTTCCATCCCGGCCTCCGCGAGGTACCTGAACAGGGCCGACCCTCCGATTCCGCCGCCGGCCACGAGCGAGCGTACTTCGATCTTACGAACCTTGCTCGCATGTCCGGCCGGGATGAACCTTTCGGTCACCTCACGGGGATAGAGCTCGCCCATGGCCACCTGGTTGGAGAGGGGCCCGCGCGGAGTAGGTTCTCCCACGATGCTGATACCCGACCCCGCCAGGGTGGTCTTCAGCCGTTTTATGCATCGCTTGCCACGGCAGGCGCCCATTCCCAGGCGGGTTGTATGTTTTACCTCGTCCACCGAAATGAACTTCCGATCCCCGATGGTCTCCATGATCTCGTCCATTGTGACGTCGTCGCAATGGCATATGAAGGTGGTTTCATGATGCAGGCTGGTGCAAGGTTCAAAACTTACCGGTTCTGGGTAGTTTTCCTTCACGACGAAGCCCCTTACCCGGGTCAGCGATTCGCCATGGAGGTCCTTCGACCGTACCCTGGCGATGTGGGTCTTGTTGGGCTTCCGCAAAACCTTCTCCACCACCCCTTCTCCCAGTTTTTGTCCCATGTTGTCGACCAGGAAGCACTCCGACTGCTCCTTCACCTCATATTCTATCGGAAGAAACAGCCAGTCCTTTTTGAGGTTATATCCGAAGATGGCCAGCCCGGGGCACTGGTACACGCAATCCATGCATCCGATGCACTTCCCGAAATCGATCTCCGGGATGGTGCTGGTCGACGATTTGGTGATGGCCCCGTGGGAGCATGAAAATGCACATGGATTACAGGCAAAGCCATAGAGGCAGTCGATCAGCACGAAACCCTTCTCCTGCATTCGTTCCGCAGATGGCATAAATGGATCCTGAATGACCCTCACCGGGTGTTGCTGCGAATCGATGTACTCTTTAGAAAGGTTGAGATAAGCGTTATAGTCGAAACGCTCTCCCATCTCCTGCAGGATATCGAAGGCAACCTGGCGGCCGCGGAGCACCGCGCTGGTTCCCTCCCCGATGCGGATAGCGTCGCCGGCCCCGAAGCAGTTGCGCCCGAAGACTTCGTTTCCCTTGATGATGAGCTGATCGTCGCTGACCAGCCCGGTGCAGATGTTGATGGCGTCGATTCCGCTGATCACCTTTTCGGTGCCCGGAACCGGCTTGAAATTGACACAATCGGCCACCACGGCTCCTGTGATGCCGTCGTGACGTTCGTTGGGCAGTGCCTTGATAAGGATATGCGAGGTAAGGATGGGTATTCCGAGCCGGCGAACACGGTTGGCCTGCACCGGAAAGCCCCCTTCAAAAGGTTGTGCCTCCAGGATGGCCCTGACGCGGGCACCCGCCTGCATCAGCTGATACGATGTGAGGTACCCTATATTCCCTGCGCCTACGGTGAGTACGTTACGGCCCAGGAGGGTCAATTCGTTGTTCATCATCTTCTGAACCACCGCCGCGGTAAACACCCCGGGCAGGTCGTCGTTCTCAAAGGCAGGCATGAACGGAACCGCTCCCGTTGCCACCACGAGATACTCCGCCTCCACATAGAAGATCTCCTCCGTGCGGATGTTCTTTACCGCAATGCGCCGGCCCTCCAGGATATCCCAGACGGTCGAGTCGAGGAAGATTCCGGAATGGTCATCGCCGGCAAGGGTCTTCGCGATGTCAAAACCCCTCATCCCCCCGAACTTTTGCTCCTTCTCAAAGAAAAAGAACTGATGGGTCTGCATCAGGAACTGACCGCCGATACGGTCGTTGTTGTCGATGACCAGGTTGGGAACTCCGTGCCTGTTAAGCTCTTCGCGTGCGGCGAGACCGGCCGGCCCCGCTCCGATGATGGCGACCGCTGTTCGGAAAACCTTTACCGGCTCCTCCTTTCGGATCGGGATCCGGTAAGGAGCGTGATCGTGCGGAATCTCCCTGACCTCCCTGACCCCGTCGACCCGTGTGATACATATACGGCGGATCACGCCGTCGACCAGCATCTCGCAGGCACCGCATTTCCCGATGCCGCATTCCAGGCTTCGTTCGCGATTGGAGAGGCTATGGCTGTGAACCGGAAAGCCAGCCTGGTGAAGAGCGGCCGCGATGGTAAAACCTTTTTCTCCTGTAACCTCATTACCTTCAAAGAAGAAGGTAACCTTTTCCGGAGCGGGGATTTCCAGAATGGGATGTTTCGCGATCTTCAGCATAGCAATACAAGTTTGGAGAAGCAAAATTATCCATTTTCCGGTTAGCACATCTTTTATTTGTGAAATATTTCACAATAAAGAGTGTTATGGATTACCTGGTGTAACAGAAACCTGCTGAGAGCGAATTCTCCACCTGAATTTTGCGGTACATATCGGATTCGTAAAACAACCGGGTTTTCAAACAGATTTTAAAAAACCTGGCCGGTTTGACCTCAATAAGATTTTTCAATTCAACATCCCACGGATCTTTAAAATTTTTAAAGCCATTCATGTCTAAACTCCAGGAAAATAACCTCATCAACTGATAAGAAAATCTGGCTTTGATGGCAATCCCGTATTCCACTCTCCACTGTTTTCCGGCGGGTACCCCACAGAACTGATCCAGTCCGGATCTGAACACACGATCATCCATAACCCAGGTAATCTTAAGACCGGTAAGGGCCAGGGAGATATCGCCCACTCCGGGCCAGCTCCATGCCATGCCAGGCTGGATGTTCACAAGCAGCGGGGTCAGAAATGATTTGGTCAGGATCCTGACCAACGTACCGCTGTCATTGGGCTGATAAAGATACTCCGGCAGCAGACCCGACTGAAGTCCTGCAATAATCCGGAATGAAACCCTGCCTGGTAAAAGCATATCGGCGGCAAGGGTCAGTTTTGTCTCATCCAGCGAGATTCGGTTCACGCTATCGAAGAAATACTGAAATCCAAGGGAGTGAAAGAACTCGTTCTTCATACTCCATTTTGTTCCGGAGGATAAAGAAAAAGTATGCCGGATATCGTGAGAGATCGCAGCATAGTTTTCAGACTGAGGTTTCATCCCGGCCGGAGCGAGAAAAAGAGATGCCTGGCAATTAAAATCCAGACATTCGGTCAATTTCAGCCCCTTCCATAACAGGGAGGTGACGGGGATCCGTTCAGGCCTGTAAATGGGAGTCATCGTACCCTGGCCTCCGGTACTTCCGGGCAACGAGGCAAAGAGCAGCAGCGCTGCCAGCCGGCCGGAGTATTGCAGGGTATTCAAACATCGCGGAATTAATGAATCTTAAGCACCTGGTCGCGGCGGAGGTTCCAGCTCTCCTGCATGTCGATGTTGACAAAGATCAGGCGGATTTTAGCCTGGTGGTTCTTCTGCAGCTCTTCCCGGGCAAAGAAGATACGGTTGTTGAACTTGCCCATGAACTTCGCCCAGGTCATAATGACGGTAAACCCTTCGGGATCGGCCTGATCCATCATATTTGCAGGGATCAGCGGCATCAGAAGCGGCTCAATCTGCTGGTAGCGGAAGGAGGTATCGGTCTGGTAGGTGGAATCGGGGTGCAAACGAGCGATGGCGGTGACTCCCGACCATTGGCATGAGCCCGAATCGCGGGTGTTCAGCAGAAAACCGTTGTGATTAAAGATATAGGTTCCAATGATTTCTTTACCGATGTAAGGACTCGTCAATAACTGCTTCCATGCCACAGAATCCGCCGGAATGAAATTATTCGCCACCGGGCCGTTGGTCTGCTGCAGATAGTGAAGTAGCGTCTCAGTTGTTTCCTTTTTTGGTTGATGAACACCCTGCGTGGAAAGCATCATTGACTTGCATGAAAACAATCCGGTTAGAACCAGAATCAAGAATAATGTTATGAGCTTCATTTTTTTCGATTTTAAAAGTGCGCTAAGGTAGGTGAGAAGCATCAAAAATCAAGATTTTTTCGATTGGTACCACCTACCTTAACGCCCTTGGTTTGAAAATCTATTTCACATAGTATTCAAGTGCCGTTGTCAGGTAGTCACCTTCGCGGAGCACCCGGTATTTCCCTGCTTTGATCACAACGGTTTTATCCTTCTGTCTGAAATTCTGAATCTGCGATATCAGTTGCGGATCAACCGGTGAATCTTCCTTGATCTCAAGATATCCGCTCTGCAGATTCTTTGCCAATGGGTCATTCACATGGATCATGACGGTGAGCTTTTCCGTTTCGTTGTCGTAGCTCAACTGGTTCAGGGTCGTGTGATCGAAATTCAGCGACAGGCAAATTCCCCATCCGGGCTTGCATTCACCTAAAACGACGGACCATTTTGCCAGAAAGCCGATTCTCACTTTAATATAAAAGGGGCGGGCATCTGCTTCGGCAGGGATCAGAAAAGTGACCAGCATGGCAAAGGTCACGATCAGAATAGAAATCATTTTTTTCATACGTTCAGGATTTAAAAATTTGACAATCATGCTGCCTGTTTTCCCGCCGGCAGCTTTCGGGGAGCCGTTATTCGCGGAAGTACGGCCCGACCTCCCGGAGCGCCGGGGGTTTAACCACCCGCGCGACCACTATAAAAACAAAAAACAACGTCAAAAACACCAAAACAACAAAATTGTTTTTTT
>CAYWHQ010000129.1:0-1234 GCA_964457665.1 uncultured Prolixibacteraceae bacterium
GCATCTGGGAGATCAGCACGCCGGAGCTTCTTATGCTGTCGGAAAGATCAGGGATCGTCCCTTCGCGGAGCCTGCTACGGAGAAAACCCCAGTCGTAATCGTTGGTCACCCCTTTGAGGACAACCCCCTGTATGTTGTCGCCGCTCTTGATGATGCCGGGTTTGGTGGCAAAGGGCTGGATATGTGATACGCCTTCCATCAGCAGGATCGTTTGGAGGAAGGGTTGATCCGAGGCAATGGGAGGCGGTTCCATGGATTCGCTTTCTGTAAAGCGGGTGATCTGAATGTGTCCGCTGAAGCCGGTAACCTTTTCCCTGATCTCTTTCCGGAAACCCGTAAGGATGGAAACACTGATCAGCATCACTGCAATACCAATCGAAACCGCGGTGATCGAGATTTTTACGATGGGCCGTGAAAAACTGTCTCTGCCGGGTATGCCAAGTCGCCGGGCAATAAATAATTCAGTCTTCAAAGCTGAGAAATGAGTTAATTTGCAAAAGTATAAAAATGTAAAGGTGACTGTCTGATGAAATTTCCTTTATTGGTAACGACAGGTTTACTCATTTCCATATGTGTGCATTCACAAATGATTCCCGGCGCAGCCCGGATGGAGTCGTACCTGCCATTGCTGAAAGGCAAAAAGGTAGCGGTTGCGGCAAATCCTGCATCGGTGGTTGAGGGGCGGAATATCGTTGATACGTTACACACCCTGCAGGTTGATGTTGTGAAGATTTTTTCTCCTGAGCATGGGTTCCGGCAGTGGGAGGAAGCGGGACGAAATATCCCTGATGCTTTCGACAGTCTGACCGGCCTGCAGGTCGTTTCGCTGTACGGAAAAAAGAAGAAACCCGGGATGCAGGATCTCGAAGGGGTTGATGTGGTGCTCTTCGACATGCAGGATGCCGGTGTCAGGTTCTTTACCTATATCTCCACGCTGACTTACATTATGGAGGCCTGTGCTGAGAACAGTGTGCCGCTGATCGTCCTTGACCGGCCCAATCCCAATGGCTTTTATATTGACGGGCCTGTGCTGGACACCAATTTCAGATCCTTCGTCGGGATGCATCCGGTTCCGGTTGTATATGGGATGACGATCGGGGAGTATGCCCGTATGGTTAACGGGGAGGGCTGGCTGAAAAATGGCATCAGGTGTTCCCTGGAGGTCATTCCGATGCATGGATATGCCCGGAAAGCGCTGTATGATCTTCCTGTCAGGCCCTCTCACAACCTTACT
>CAYWHQ010000129.1:1244-7689 GCA_964457665.1 uncultured Prolixibacteraceae bacterium
TGTTGTATCCGTCTCTTTGTTTTTTTGAAGGTACCGTGGTCAGCGTGGGCAGGGGTACCGGAATGCCTTTTGAGGTATTCGGTCATCCGGCCCTCAAGGGCTTCTCTTTTTCGTTTGTCCCCGTGTCAATGCCCGGCATGAGCATCCATCCTCCCTACAGGGGCGAGTTGTGCAGGGGGCTCGACCTGCGCGGTTTTTATGCCAGGAATCCCAGGATGCTGGGGCGCATCAACCTGAGCTGGCTGATCATGGCTTACCGCGACCTGGGGAGCGATCCGGCCTTTTTCAACGATTATTTTGACACACTTGCCGGTACCGCCAGCCTCAGACTTCAGATCATCCAGGGGCTTACCATGCAGCAGATCCGTCAAAGCTGGGAACCTGGTTTATGCGTTTTTGGCAAAATCCGGGAAAAGTATCTGATTTACGGCGATTAGGAAAAAGGGCTTTCCTGCCGGTGCAGATGGTGGCGTTTGAAAAGGTAATTCTGTGACCTATCGGCCCGGATTTCGAGACTTTCCGGAATCAGCTGATAACAACCTGTATGGATGATCCTGATTCCATTCTGCGGGGTTGCAGCCCCTGAAACCGGTGCGTAGGGAGGGTTCAGCAAGGCATTATAGGCGGCCACAGCAGTTTGCCGGTAGTAATTATCCGTAAGTCCGGCTGCAAAGCAGATCTCGTTTCCGTTTGTGATTCCGCTCTGCCATGTGGAAAGATCCGGGTGCGACCGGATGGATTCCCGTATGTTTTCTCCCTGGCCGATATACAGCAGCCGGAGCAGGGTAAGCGCTCCTGAAATCTGGTCATATTGGCTTTCGTAGACAAAGAAAATGCCGGGCAGGGTAATGATCGAATCAACGCTGGCCATTCGCCAGTATCCTGAAATGTCGACAAACAAGACATGTTCTTTCATAGGATGCTATCTTAGCGAGCTCCAGCGCCCCCCGGTCAGTCCGTTTGGCATCTCTTTTTTCAGCTCATTGATCGACTCCTTCGTGGAATCCCTGAATGCATTCAGCCGCTCGACTACCGGCTTGAAGAGTTCCCAGTGCCGGTCATTGTACCCGTCAAGGATCTTTTTTTTATCATTTTCGCTCTCAATTGCCTGCTTTTCATAAAAAGTTCTGATGTCGGGCGAAAGCTTGAAGAAATCATAATCTTTGGAGGTGATCTTTTCAAGCAGAGTTTTTTCCCATGATAAAGCTTTCTGGAAGTTTTTCAGGGTATTCTCCACAAAATGATGCAGTCGTAATGTTTCCATGATCGCATCGTACCCGTTTTTGATGAGGGTATCGTCATTGACAAGCAGCTGCATTTTTCCGAAGGAGATATTTGTATTGTTGTAATAATCCCTGATGGAGGCCAGTTTGCCGGAGATTTCATGAAAATTGGCGTGATTGAAATCGGATATCGTAACGTTAAGACCATCCCACACCCATTTGTTCAGACTGCTGAACAGATCGAGGATGGTATCCCTCCGTTCGTTTGTGATGATATTCTTTTTACTGGTAAGCAATTGAAGGTTGGTTACCAGGAGTTCGTTCTCCTCTGAAAAGCTCTTGCGGAGATTGCCGATACTCCCGGCCAGCGTTTCGATCTCTTCCCGTGTTACCAGTTTTTTCCTGATGACGAGAAGAACAATGGTGGATGTAGCATGGATGATTCCAGACAGAATGAGCAATGCGAGCAATAGGACAACTGTTTCCGACATGATTTTTATTTTGGTATCCTATTACTGCAAAAATCAGACCATTTATGTATGTATAACATTATCAGTAATATAATGAATCCTTGTAAAAAAATTTTACAAAGACCGTAAAAAATATAGACAGTTTGTGTCAAAATATCATACATTTGCCGGTAATTTGGTGTAAAAAAAGAAGACACATGCCCCGAAATGGAAATTTATTGATTGTGGAGGACAATTCGGAAAACATCCTTGCCCTTCAGTTGTTTCTGGACGACGAGTTTCAGGTGGTTACCGCCATCAAATCCCCTTCCCTGATACCTTCTACCATGCAATCGACCGTTTATGATATCGTTTTGCTGGATATGAATTTTGCATCGGGTGTCAATAACGGGAATGAAGGGTTGTTCTGGTTGAAGGAGATCCTGAAGATAGATCCGACGGTATGTGTCATTATGATGACTGCCTACGGGGATATTGATGTAGCTGTGAAGGCAATGAAGAGCGGTGCTACCGATTTTGTGCTGAAACCGTGGGAGAACGATCGGTTGCTTGCAACACTGAAGGCTGCCCTGAAGCTTCGTCAGTCGAATCTTGAGATCCAGAAACTCCGTGGCCGGCAGGATCACCTTGCCGCCGAGATCGACCAGATGTATCCCGAAGTGATCGGGGAGTGTCCTGCCATGCAACGTGTGCTGGAGGTGGTGGATAAAGTATCGAAAACCGATGTGAATATTCTGCTGACCGGTGAAAACGGAACAGGTAAGGGTTTGATTGCCCGTGAGATACACAAGCGGTCAGGCAGAAGGAACGAAGTCATGATCACGGTCGATATGGCTTCCATTCCGGTGACCCTCTTTGAGAGTGAGTTGTTCGGACACCGGAAAGGGGCGTTTACCGATGCCAGGCAGGACAGGGTAGGTAGGTTTGAAACTGCCAGCGGGGGCACACTTTTCCTGGACGAAATAGGCAATCTTTCGCTCAATATGCAGACCAAGATACTCAATGTGCTTCAGGAACGGCAGATCATTCCGCTTGGATCAAACAAACCTGTTCCCATAGATATACGTCTGATCTGTGCCACCAACAAAACCCTCGATAAGATGGTCATAGAGGGTCTGTTCCGGCAGGACCTTCTTTTCAGGATCAATACCATCCAGATCGATCTTCCGCCACTGAGAGAACGTTCCGGGGATATTGAGCTGATGGCATCCTATTTTCTGACAAGGTATCTTAACCGTTATGACCGCGAACCGATGGAATTCAACCGGGAAGCTCTACTGGCTATGAAAAGTTATCCCTGGCCCGGCAATATCAGAGAGCTCGAGCATGCTGTGGAAAAAGCGGTGATTCTTGCCGAATCGAATGTCATCAGGGCTGATGATCTCTACCTTAAGAAAGTGCCGTACCATCAGACACTTGCACCTGATATCCCGCTGTCGTTCGACCATCACGAAAAGGATCTCATCCGCCGCGCCCTGCTTAAAAATATGGGCAATCTGGCCGGTGCAGCGAGGGAACTGGGCATTTCGCGGCAGACCATCTACAACAAAATGCGGAAGTATGGTCTCTGAAAGTTTTTACATCAAGACCGTTCTCAGGATTTTACTTATTGCTCTGACCCTCCTGATTTTCTTTGCATTACTGTTCTATTTCCCGAATATCTCCCTGCTGACCATCTCCGCGGCGCTGGCCATTGTGCAGATTGTTCTTCTCATCAGGTACCTGATGATCGTTTACCGGAGAATTGATCTTTTTTTCATCAATTATATCAGCGGAGAATTGAGCGCTGGTTATGGAAAAACCGGAGAGAAGGATGAGTTTACAGGGCTTTACAGATATTTTAAGCTGATCGGCGAGCGTCTCGAGAAAACCAGGGTGGAAAGTGAGATCCGCAATAATTATTTTAAAACCATCGTGGACCATACATCGGTCGGTCTCATATCATTCACCCCCGACGGGAAGGTGGAACTGTTCAATGACGCCGCAAAAAAGATCTTCGGATTCTATGTGCTCCGGGAGCTGTCAAAACTTGATCAGATCAGGGCCGGCCTCAGTGAAATGCTGATCAAGATGGAACCGCAGGAGCAACAGCTCATTTCGTTCGTTGCCGGGAATGAGATGGTTCAGCTCACCGTCAGGAAGAGCGCCTTCACTGCCGGCGGCAAGGTTCTCTACCTGATCTCCTTTCAGAATATCATCTCCGAGCTGGAACAACAGGAGATCGAATCATGGCAGAAACTTGTCCGTGTGCTGACCCATGAGATCATGAATTCCATGACGCCCATCATATCGATCGCAGCCACACTGGGGAATATTTTTAAAAAGAAGATCACGGAGCAATCCCTCGAAAAAGCCATGGTTTGTCTCGAAACCATCGAAGGCCGCAGTCAGGGACTGGTCCATTTCGTACAGAATTACAGGGATGTAACACTGCTCCCGAAACCCGTTTACCAGGATCTGAAGGTAAAGGATCTCTTCATGCATATCAAAGGTTTTTATGAGGATGAGATGGAGCGACGGGGTATCTCGCTATCGGTTCAGTGCAATCCGTTGATTCAGATGCGGGCCGATGGAAAACTGCTCCAGCAGGTGATGATCAATCTCGTGAAGAATGCCATGGAGGCGCTCGATGGCAGACCGAACCCCGAAATCATTCTTACAGCGCAGTCGGCCGGAGAAAGAACGGTCATCGATGTAACCGATAATGGCTGGGGAATTGCCTCAGATGCGCTCGAACAGATCTTTGTGCCTTTCTTCACTACCAAGGAGAAAGGATCCGGGATCGGCCTGAGCCTGTCGAAACAGATCGTCAGGATTCACGGAGGAAGTCTGACAGTACATTCCGTAAAAGGGGAGGGAACAACTTTTACGATCCGGATATGATCACTTCCGCTCGCTGATAATTTTTCCGTCGAACAGATTGACGATCCGGCTCGAAAATTCAGCATCTCTCTGCGAATGTGTTACCATCACGATCGTGGAACCTTTGTTGTTGAGATCGCTGAGCAGGTTCATGACCTCTTCCCCTTTGGAGGAATCGAGATTTCCGGTTGGTTCATCGGCCAGGATAAGGCATGGTGACGCAATGACGGCCCTCGCTATGGCAACCCTCTGCTGTTGTCCCCCCGAGAGCTGAAGCGGAAAATGTTTACTCCTGTGCAGCAACTCCAGTTGTTCCATCATCGACAGCACAGCATTCCTGCGCTCCTGGGGTTTGATTCCGAGGTAAAGGAGCGGTAACTCGATGTTCTCAAATACAGTTAGCTCATCGATCAGATTGAAATTCTGGAAGATAAATCCAATCTTTCTTTTTCTGAATTTCGCCCTTTGTTTTTCGTTATAACCTGAAACCTCTTCTCCTTCAAAGTAATACTTTCCTGCGGTTGGATTGTCGAGCAGTCCCAGAATATTCAGCAAGGTGGACTTTCCGCATCCGCTGGGACCCATGATAGCAACAAATTCACCCCTGTCGATCTTCAGGTTGACATCCTGAAGGGCATAGGTGTCGGTGTCATCTGACTGGAAGGTCCTGAGAAGATTCCTGGTTTCAATCATTGTCCGGGATTTTTATGCGTGTTCGAGTTCAAGCTGGTTTTTAACCAATTCGAAATATGATCCTTTTCGGTCTATCAGTGTTTCATGGGTTCCCGCCTCGGTGAGAACGCCGTGATCCAGCAGGATGATCTGGTCGGCATTGCGTACCGTACTGAGCCTGTGTGCCACGATCACCACGGTTTTACCGAGAAAAAATGCCGAGAGGTTATCCATGATCTTTTTCTCGTTTTTTGCATCGAGGGCATTGGTCGCCTCGTCGAAAAACAGGATATCGGGTTCCCTGTATACGGCCCTTGCAATGAGGATTCTCTGTTTTTGTCCCTGGCTTAGTCCGGAGCCATCCATGCCGGTTCGGGTTTCAGGGCCGTTGGGCAACTCATCAAGAAACTCCCCGATGTTGGCGATTTCAATGGCATGTTTCATCCTGACGGGATCGGGTTTGGTATCCCCCAGGGCGATGTTGCCGGATATCGTATCGGTGAACAGATATCCATCCTGAAGTACGGTGCCGCATTTTGATCTCCAACCTGACGGGGAAATCGTTTCAAGAGGTATCTCCCCCACAAGAATCCTGCCGGCTGCAGGTTTGTAAAATCCGAGCAGCAGTTTGATCAGCGTAGTTTTGCCGCTGCCGCTGCTTCCCACAAGGGCGGTGGTTTTCCTGGCAGGGATGACCAGGTTGATGTTTTTCAGGATCATCGGGGAGTAAGGGCCTTCGTACTGAAAGGAGACGTTTTCAAGCCGGATGTCGCCTGTTTCAACAGGGGCGGCAATCCATGGAACCGTTTTCGGTTCCTCGTCGGGTTGCGCTGTGATCTCTTCCAGCCGTTCCATGCTGATCAGGGCATCCTGTGCCTCCCGGATAAAAATGACCGTCTGTTCGACCGGGCTGATCAGTTGGCCGAGTATATATTGTATGGCCAGCATCGTTCCGAGCGTGAGATCGCCTTTGATCACAAGCCATGCCGTCAGAAAGGTGATCAGTATGTCCTTGCCTCTTCCGAAAAAAAATGCTCCGGTATTCTGGTACTGATCAATCCGGAGGCTTTTCAGACTGATGGAGAGCAGTTGCTGCTGGACAGACCGCCATTCGTTCTTTTTTTTCTCCTCGCAGTTGTGCAACTTTATCTCCTGCATTCCTGTGATCATTTGAAGGAGGAGATCGGAAGAGCACACGTCTGAACTCCAGTCACAGGA
>CAYWHQ010000130.1:0-7641 GCA_964457665.1 uncultured Prolixibacteraceae bacterium
GCTGATGAACAATCAATGGAGGTACTCAAGGAAGTACCTGCCAGAATCAGTCATAAATCCCCTCTTCATATCCTGATCGTGGAAGACAACCTCCTGAATCAGAAATTTGCGGTTACAACACTGGAACGGGCAGGACATGAGGTGGATATCGCTGAAAACGGTCGCATCGCACTGGAAAAATATAAAAAGAACGCCTACGATCTGATCCTGATGGATATCGCAATGCCAGTCATGGACGGGCTGGAAGCAACGCAGGAAATAAGAAAAATTGAAATGTCACGAAATGATCCAGCAAAGCCGCAAAGGATTAAGATCGTTGCAATTACCGCCCATGTAATGGTCACCGACAGAGATAAATGCCTGGCTGCCGGAATGGACGAATACCTTGCAAAACCTTACAGACCAAAAGATCTTCTCCACATCATTGATGCACTCGATTTCGACTGAACTGTTTTACCTAAAGCTTAATAATACGGCTCGTGTAGATCTTCTTCCCTGTATTGATGCGAAGAAGATAATAACCTGGTTTAAGCCCCGCAAGGTCAAGTTCAGCACGGTTTCCTTCACCTGCGAAAGCCTGAATCGCGTGCCCAGCCATATCCATGAGTTCGGCACTCCACATCTTTCCTTCCGGCCAATCAGCCATAATCTTCCTGTCTGAAGGATTGGGAAATATCCTGAGCTCACTTCTGAAAGCCTCCGAAATCCCGGGATGACAATTGATAAAGGTGATCCTGGCGGTGTCAAGTCCTGCGCATCCGTTACGGGTAACGTAAACCCTGATCTCATTATACCCCATTTTGACTTTGGAGGTGTCGATCTTCACCATGGAAGTTGTATCACCTGTGGACCACAGATAGTTATCGAACCCTTCACCAGCATCCAGCAGGATAAATTCCTCAGCGCAGAGGGTATCATCCGGCAGATCGAATGGTTCAGGCACAGCGACAATCACCACCTTTACCGTATCTGAACCATAACAGCCCGATACAGGATCAAGGTATTGGTACCACACATAATTTATCCCAATATCCGCTTTCCTTGGATCGAAAATGTATCCCTCCAACCCTGAGGTGGCTCCAAGTTCTCCGCCGGGAGGATTGATATTATTTAATTCAGTCCTATAACCATCAGCACAATAGGATGGCCAGAGCATATACTGGAGACTGGAAGGCTGTCGCTGTCTGACTACCACAAAGGTTGTATCCATTGCCTGACAATTATGGTCGCTGGTCACAATCACTGAATAAGCAGTATCGTATTCCGGAAAAACCACAATGGTTTGGGTGGTATCCCCGTTGCTCCAAAGGTATCTGCCCTCGCCTTTGGCAGTCAGTATCAGTTTGTCGCCCAGACAGAGGATGGTATCGTGAGGCAGATCAGGATAAGGGAAAGGGTAAACGTCTATAAAGATGCTATCGCTGTTCTCGGGGCCAAGCGGATTGATGACCCTGACCTTATACCAGGTTGATACTTCAGGGTAAACGGTAGGATTATATATCGTGGTATCTACGAAAGTCGAATCGCGGGGAACGGAGGTCCAATGGATAATATCATTACTGAGAGTATCAAGAAGGGTAAGTGTGACAGGTTGCCCCGCACATCCGTCGCCCATGGGTTCCGACATAAAACGCATGAAACAGCTGTCCCTGATCCCGTCGGGCGCCACTCCTGTAACGAAGCAGGAATCCTTGCCCGTCCAGAATGAAGCGGGTTTCATTACCCCCAGAATGTTCCCTGGCAGCAGAGAAAGATTCAGATGATGATGATCACCGATCTCCCAGATGATCTGAGATGGAGGATACACTTCAGGATCGACCAGCCCATTGAGATCTACATTGGCAAAGGGTTCATTGGCCTTATGTACCTGGTCGGGAAGAGAAGTTTTGCGCAGAAACCCGGCCGATCTAAGACTCATCCCGCTTACTTTCAAGGTATCAGCAATGGTATCATTGTCAGCGTATTGTATCTCCACATTCATCACTGAAACATTTTCAGGAACATTCGTGAGCCCGAATGAGGTGTGCCATACCCCCCTGTATGCCTTGAATTCAAGCGTATCGGTAAGGAATGATCCGGGATAGGAGAAAACCGCACTGACCAGTGAACTATCGGCGCCATAAAGTTTTGTGCTCAGGGAAAATTTATTCTCCCCTTTTTCCAGCCCTCCCAACGTCAAAACCTTACAGACTACCCCGGTGCCTTCGATCGCAAAACTTCTGTTTCCGCTGGCCGGAACGCCTTCTGTGGGATCAAAGTACCCGTCGACACCGGTTTGTTCAAAACCATCAGGAAAATTGTCAAAGTCAATATCCTGATTGATCGGCGGAAATGTTTCGGCCACCCTGCCCGGAATACTGTCGTACAACATCACCTTCCAATCGGAATAGTTCAGTACAGGGATGCTGTGCGACTGGCACCACGAAAGCAGACTGTCGAGCCGGTTGAGGTAAGCCTGCCATCCTCCGGCAGGATTAAGTAAGGTTGCAACGTCGAAACTGACGAAATGCCGGGCCATGGCAGAGGCTACCGCCTTACTGTAAGCACTGAAAGTCTGGTTCTCCAGCGAATTGACCGATGACTGCATCCCAAAAGGAGCTATGCCATATGGATCATACTCATTATAGCAGCGATAGGCATAATTAACATAGTTGGAACCCTGCGTATAACCCAGCGAGTCTCCCATGTAGGAATTGATCTCATATCCGCTGATGAAAGGGTACGGTCCCCAGGGATGGATCCAGGTAACCGGCCGGTCGAGACCCAGCTCATCAAAAAGGGTCAGGCTTCTCTCCCCAAGCAACTGAATGGCCGACGGATGCATAATAACATTCCGGTGGGTCAGCTTGTGGTAATCGAAATACCAATGATTGCCAAGATTACGCGGTTCATCCCAGAAGGACCGGACATACAAGGTATCGGGATCATTGACATTATATGCCTGCACGTCATAAAAAACACATAATTCATTGACAGGTGATGAAAGGTATACTGCAAAAAAATCAGGACTCAGCAGGTCGGCAAACTCACCGGGATTGTAACTGATAACCTTATTTCCAAAAAGATTGATTTTCCATTCATTATGAGATTGTGAAGTATCAATGGAAGTATATTTCAGGCATACCTGTGTCTGATTTATATGATCTACACCTGGATGGTTCTTATAGGGTAGAGCCTGGTCAGGCGTCAGCACTTTAAAATAATTGATCTGGTGTGTCGGAGTGTTGTCCATAAGTTCATGTCCATGGAGTGCCAGCGTTTGAAGTACTGAAACGTAGGATGGTGTTAGCGGCAGGGTCCATGTGGTCACTGCGACTCCAAAAGGCAGATTGTACTTTCCGAAAAGCGAATCCAGCGAATTCAGCCGGGAGATGGAGGGATTATTGTCGAACCTGAATGCAATCCCCCCCTTTTTATTAAGATACTGACCGGTCACGTCCAATGTCGCTGAACACACCAAAAACAGGAGTATAACGATTACACGGAGCCAATTACGATGCTGAAAGAGTTGTATCTTCATGGATGCATACCTCATTTGTTGTAATCCATTATCGGAAGAGATTTCTGACCGCCCTTTGGCTTATCTTTTGAGCGGAGAAAATATCCCAGACTGACTTCATGATTGCCACCATTCTTCCCGGTCATGGCATTTGCCCCGAATTCATAGGTATAGTTGAACAGGAGGGCGTCGATGATAGCGATTCCGGCTGTGATGCCAAAGACCCCTCCTTTCCGGAATAAAAATCCCAGCCGGTATGAGTCCCTGTATTTGACAGATGCAGCCACATCCAGTGTCCATGGACTGTGTTGGGTTTGCCGGAACAATGCATCGAACTGCATGGCAAAATCCGATGGAAGCCGGAGGGTATAATCTGCAAAGATCAGCCAGTTCCTGTCCATGGTCAACAGATTTTGGTAATCATCGTTGTTGAACAGTGAGCGGTTATTGAAGAGTACCGGGAAAGCAATGCTGAAATTCAGGTCTTTCCAGTTATAGAGCATGGAGAATCCCGTGTTCAGGTACATTTCCGACATGCCGTCACGTCCTGTAATCATGGGATCGTCGGGGTCAGCTACAACGACGCCATTAAAAGAAATGGAATTCTGGTAAAGGGTGGGATTAACGGCGAAACTGAGCAAATGATCCTCAGCAAGCTTTATATGGTAAGCATATGCAAGCGAAAAACTGAAAAGTTTATAGATTCCGGCTTTGCTCATATTTACCTGGAGTCCCAGCCCCATGTTCCGGGCTATGGTTCCGTCGACAGATATCCAGCCGTTCACCGGAGAACCCGGTATGCTGACCCATTCGCTGCGATGTGTGATCACGCTGCGCACCAGCATATTCTTTCCGGTAAAAGCCGGCGAAACCGCCACCGGGTTAAACAGGTACTGGTCGGTAAGCGGGTATTGCTGAGCCAGTGCAGGTAGCCGGCAAACAAAGGTGATAGCCAAAACGATGATTAGTTGTCGGATCATTTCAGGATATTCAGGGTTCCTCTGATTAGTTTACCGTTCAGACATCTGACGGAATAGTAGTAGGTATCGTTGGACAGGGGGCCTCCTTTATACGTACCATTCCAGTCGTTCCGGTAATCGGACGAAGAAAAGACCCGCTCTCCCCTTTTATTGTACACGGATGCTTCGCAGGGACCTACTTTGGCAAGGTTCAGTATCTCCCAGAGATCATTGAACCCATCTCCATTGGGAGTGATCAGCGAAGCGACTTCAGGCTCGTCGCCATACTCCCTCGTCTCCACATTGAATCCCCTGATCACCGAACAGGCTCCCCGGTATACCTGCACCCAGTAATAGCCCGCATTATATACGGTAATGCTCTGTGTCCTGGCTCCGGTTGACCAGTAAACGCTGTCGAAACTTCCCTGCACCCTGACGGTAAGGCTGTCGCCTTCAGGGAAGATGGTATCACCTGAGAAGATAAAGCTGACGACGGGTGGACTCTCCAGGGTAATGCTTTTCACAAGGGAATCAGAACATCCTCCTTTGGTGACAACATACAGGCTGACATTGTACATTCCCGCGAAACTGTAAAGATGAACCGGATTCTCCTCGTTGCTTACCGGCGTGCCATCCCCAAAATCCCAGCTGAAGAACGCGGCGGTATCGGCATATTCTGTTGAACGGTTGCGAAAACTTACTGGCTGGCCAAAACAGGCATTGCTGACAGAAAAATCCGCAGCAATGCCCCCTATGGCAATTTGCTTATAGATGGCTTTTGACAGCCCGTTCAGTGTTACAATTTTGTGCCCTACATTGACAAAACCGGGATAAGGGAAGGTATAAGTCACTGTATCCCCCTCAGGCCAATCGTAAAAACTACCATCGCCGTTGAAATCCCAAAGATACTTTACAATACTGTCCCTCACCGTGGCGGTGCTGATCAGCGTGGTCGCATCACCGTAACAGGTATGCGATACTTTAAAATCCACTGTCTGGGCTCCACCAAGGAAAGGGACAGCCAGAATGATCAATATGACAAAAATCTGTCTCAAATTAATATGCTTTATTTCACATCCAGAAGTTCAACTTCGAAAACAAGCGTGCTGTAAGGGGGGATAGTTCCCATATCACGGTCACCGTAGGCAATCTTCGAGGGAATGATCAGAGTGGCCTTGGTTCCCACTGTCATCAGCGCAATACCCTCTTCCCATCCGGGAATAACCTGCCCTTTGCCCAGCATGAATTCGAAAGGTTCGTTCCGGTCTCGGCTCGAATCAAACTTCGTACCATTCAACAAAGTGCCTGTATAATGAACCGAAACAGTCTTCCCGGCAACTGCCCTTACTCCCGTTCCTTTCGTTTGTTCGATATAGTACAGGCCGCTGGTTGTTGGTTTTACGGTAATATTGTTATCTTTCAGATATTTGTTAAGTTTGACCGACTCTTCAGCTTTGGCGGTCTCTTTTTTCTGTTCCTCCTTCTTTTTCAGTTCAGCCTGCTCTTTTTCATAGGCTTCCTTGCTTTGAAGATCAACAACCTCTACGTTGTAGATAAGCGTCGAATAAGGCGGGATGGTAGGCCCGCGGCCGCCGGCTCCAAAACCAATCGATGAAGGCACGATCAGTGTCGCCTTGGTGCCTTTCTTCATTTTACCTATACCCTCGTCAAAACCAGGAGTATCGAATCCTCTTCCATACTGGAATTTGATTGGTTCACCCCTTTCATAGGAAGAGAATATCTGCCCACCGTTGATCGTCGAAACCGTAAAATGACATTGAACCATCATTCCGGTATCAACCCTGGCACCCTGTCCCTGAGCGTTTTCAATGTAGACAAGGCCCGAGGGAAGCGGTTCCACGTTGATGTTATTCTCCGAGAGATATTTCTGCAGCTGCTCTATCTCCTTGGCAGCAAGCTCCTCAGGAGAATCAACCCCGGTCAGGTAAATAAAAAACTTTATCACGGAATTGCTATCGATAAACTCAGGACGCGAAGGCTGCCTGAAAGTCCTGAGGAAAAGCGAATCGGAATCGATCAGAAATTCCGCGCTGTCTCCTACCGAAAGCATACTGATTCCTTCATAAATATCGCCCGCATAATCGGATGGAGGTAACTGAAACCGAACCGGTTCTCCCATCGCGGATTTGCTGTTGAAAAGTACCGAATCCTTGTATGAATATCTCATCTCCAGGCTTACCCAGTATCCGGTTTTCGCCTTTACGGTATCGGCAGATACATCATAAATCTTGTAATAAAGGCCCGATTCGGATTTATCGTAGCCTGCATACTTGGATGAACAGGCCATCAGCGCGGTTAATCCCACCACTAGAAACAGGGCCAGTGGATTTAACAGATTCTTTTTCATAAAGTTAATAATGTGATTAATGATTAAAAAGATTTAACGAATATAGCAAAGACGGTATAAATTCAGTGTTTGATCAGGAGTGTTTTTATCAACATATTACCAACTAAGGGGAAGGCCTTGGGGTATCCTTCAGGTCCATGAGGTACAGATCATACACGAGAGCTGCCCTGGGCGGTATCTTGTTTTGATCGCCGATTAAACCGAACGCAAGATGAGCCGGTAGAATAAACCTTGCGCGTGAACCCTTCCGAAGCCTGAGTATTCCCTCCTCCAACCCGCTGGCTACACCCCCATACCCGATGAGAAACTCGGCGGGGGCCCCGGTACTGGTACTGTCGATAAGACGCCCGTCGAGAAGGCGTAAAGTATAATGAATTACAGCTGTTTTCCCTTTCACCGCCTGAGGACCGGAGCCGGAATGGTAGATATGGTATCGCAATCCGGTCGGACTGATCTGCATTTTCCAACCATACCGTTCAATAAAGTCGTCGATATCCTGGCTCTCGTTCCTGATCATTTTTTTGTTGGCATTTAACAGGGTGTCGTCCAGCATACGGATATGACTGGTCGACACAGTCTGCCTTGCTTCATCATGGCACGAGGCTGTAATGACAACGAGAATAAACAGTATATGAATGGTACGCATCAGGGCTTCAGTTATAATCAGTAGACGCTGGAAAGTGCCTCCCGGTATCCGGGAAGGATGGCATGGAGCCGATCAACCACCTGCCTGATGGGTTCATAGCAGTTGGCACCCGAAGCATTTGCATGGCCACCACCGTTGAAATGCTTGCGGGCAATCACCTCTACTGAAA
>CAYWHQ010000131.1:0-7626 GCA_964457665.1 uncultured Prolixibacteraceae bacterium
GATGAGTTGATCGGTATAGGCAACCGACTGGGTGGCGAAAGCCGGGTTTCCCGGATTCATGGACCATTCCATGACAAACGACCTGACGGTACCCTCCAGTTCGTAATAGTGCGGGTAATGGTTTTTAACAAATGCAATAAACCCGTCGAGGGTGGGTGACTGGCTGTAGAGAAAGGCAGCCGACTGTGTTGAGGAGATATCCCACCATGTAGCACCCATTTGAATGATGGCGGCACCGATCCCGGTCAGCACATAGTAGGTCAGGAATCTCTTGGGGCCCCAGACATTTTCAAGCAGGTAGCCAAACATCCAGAGGGCGAACATATTGTAAACAATATGCATGATGTCGGCATGAAAGAACATATAGGTGACGAGCTGATAGGGCCGGAAGAGTTCTGACCTGAAGAAGTGCATGCCCATCAGGTTCACAAGGTCGATCTGGAAGGCGGTTTCAAAGGAGATGGTGGCCAGATAGCAAAGACCATTGATGATCAGTAGGTTCTTAACCACCGGTGGAAGCAACCTGAAACCTGCCGGACTGTATTGCTGGTTATTCATAGATTACGGATGATCATGTTTTGAAGTAGTTTTGAAGGTCGTCGAAGGAGAACAATTGCAGGGCAGGTTTCCCCGTGGGGCTTATCTCGGGGGATTTGCATGCAAAAAGTTGTTCAACGATGCGGTCGATCTCTTCCTGGGACAATTTTACACCTCTTTTCACTGCCATTTTTAGTGCCAAAGATCGTGCCAGGTGAAGGAAGCCATCCTCCGGATGCCTTTTTGGCAATGATTCATGCTGATCGATCAGGTACTCAATAAGTTCACTCATGTCCGAGCTATCAGTACCGGCGGGTGTTGCTGTGACCAGGAAACTGCCGTTCCCGAAAGGCTCTACTATAAAACCGATGCTGGAAAGATGGGGTATGATCTCTTCGAGCAGGGTGGCTTCAGCCGGTCGGAGGTTGAAGGTATGTGGCAGGAGTAGTTGTTGAGAGGCTGTTTCTCCTGAACTCTTTCTATCCAGGAACTGCTCGTAGAGGATCCTTTCGTGGGCATGCTGCTGGTCGATGACCACGATGCCTCGTCGTGTATAGGTAATAATCCATCGCTGGCTGACCTGCATTGATTTCTGCTCCGACGCCTGGAAAGAAGGTTGTTTTTCAGGAATATCGTTGGAAGGGGCGTATAGTTTTTGCCAGGTTGCCGTATTTCCTGCAGAACGGCTGGTCAGGTTCAGCGTTGTCTGGTTTTTCCTCTGTTTTTCAAAAGGATTGTAAGCAGGATCGACCTGGATGACAGGGGGGCGGATCTGCTGGCCAGGCATCGGCGGAGGAATGGTTAACGACTGTTCCGTATCGAAGTAGAGGGTAGGGGTGAGGTTGAATTTGCCGGTGGCAAGTTTAACGGCTGCATGCAGGATGGCGTACATACTCTTGCTGTCCTGGAAATTGATCTCGGTTTTGGTGGGATGGATATTCACATCGATGATGCGGGGGTCAACCTCAAAATAGAGGAAATAGGTAGGGTAAGCATCTCCGGGTATCAGTTCCTTGAAGGCCTGCTCAACGGCATGGTGAAGGTAGGGATTACGGATGAACCTGCCGTTCGTGAAGAAGAATTGTTCACCCCGGCTTTTTTTGGCAAATTCCGGCTTTCCTATGAAACCGGTGATATTGACCAGCGAAGAATTCTGTTCAACCGGAATCAGTTTCTGGTTGAAGGACGATCCGAAGAGGTTTATGATTCTGTTTTTAAGATTTTCCGGTGCGAGCTGATGGATGATCTTGTCGTGATGATAAATGCTGAATGAGATGGAGGGATTGACCAGGGCGACACGGGAGAATTCTTCGAGGAGGTATTTTAGCTCCAGTGAATTGGATTTTAGGAAATTCCGCCTTGCCGGAACATTGAAGAAAAGATTTTTGACTGAGATATTGGTTCCGGGGGATGTGGCGGAGGGTGATTGGCTGATCACCTCGGATCCTTCAACAACAACGCAGGTACCTATCTCTTCATCGTGCTTTCTGGTTTTCATCTCCACCTGGGCGATGGAGGCAATTGACGCCAGGGCTTCGCCACGGAATCCGAGTGTCCGGACAGACAGCAGGTCATCGGCGGAGGCGATTTTTGAGGTAGCATGCCTTTCAAAGCATAAGCGGGCATCGCGTTCCGACATTCCTGAGCCGTTATCGATAACCTGGATCAGCGATTTGCCTGACTCGCGGAGTACCACCCGGATATCAGAGGCTCCTGCATCGATTGCATTTTCAAGAAGTTCTTTGAGAGCGGAGGAGGGCCGTTGCACGACCTCCCCCGCAGCAATCTGATTTGCAACGGAATCCGGTAAAAGCCTTATGATATCAGCCATCCGGGCAAAAGTACCATTATTTTTTAATTTTATAATTTTACAATCTTATCGCAATGTGTATGGCCGAACGAAAGGATGAAAAACTCAGGAACCTTATGGTGGTGGGTGACCGGGTTCTGATCAAACCCCGGAAAGTTTCCGGCAAAACCAAAGGAGGCTTATACCTGCCGCCGGGTTATGCAGAAAAGGAAGAGTTATTGACGGGGTATATTGTTAAGTGTGGACCGGGGTATCCTTTGGCATCGCCGGCGGATGATCCGGACGAAGGTTGGAAGAATCCGGAGGAGCAGCCGAGATATATTCCGCTTCAGGTAAAGGATGGCGATCTGGCCATCTTCCTGCAGAAAAATGCCATTGAAATCCTCTTCCGGGATGAAAAATATTTCATAGTTCCTCAGCATGCCATCCTGCTCATTGAGCGGGATGAGGCGCTATACGACTAGAACCGTGACCGGTCCAGCACGGGGAATCTCATCTGGAAAAGGAAGAAAGCCCCGTAAAACACCGCACTGAAAAATGCTGTTCCCAGGAGGTCATTCACAAAGAATGAAATCCCGTAGGCGGAATCACGGAAGAAGGCGAGACCAGCTATGTAGCATTCGATCAGGCCTGCAAAGGTATGCGGGTAGAGCGGGCTGGCAAGCCAGAAACCGAAGTTGGTGATGAGGTAGAAGATCACCGAAGAGGAGACTGATGCCAGAAGTACCGATCCTACCGAAACCTTGTTCCGGAGGTTCATGCCAATAAGAACCGTAACGACAAAACTTAGGTACACTGCCGGTATGGTGGCATGCAGACCGATCACGAGGTCGCTGATGAACATCGCGGCGACCGGAATAGCGAAAGCGAAAGACTTTCTGTCGAAATAGGTACCTGCAAAAAGTGCCATGGCGGCAATGGGCGTAAAGTTTGGCCAGTGCGGCAGCAGCCGTATCAGGGCTGCAAAGAGAATAACTGATAGAACTACAAAAAATTTAGGCGTTAAAGATGTATGATTCATCAATATATATGGTTACTATGAGACAAAAATAATAAATCATTTCAATCAAAGTCAATAGGTCGAGAAAAATGTTTTTTTATTTTTGAACAATTTCACAAATTTAAAGTGTTTTGAATATGAGAATCAGAACGATAATCTTTGTTTTTTCCATAACCACCCTGATGAATTCCTGTATGAATCATAAAAAGAAGGCAGACCTGCTGGTTCTGAATGGCCGGGTATACACCACCGACAGTCTTTTCACCGTTGCAGAGGCTATGGCAGTCACCGATGGCCGTATCACCGAAACAGGAACCAATGCCGGTATCCTTGGGAGATACAGGGCAAAGGATACGCTCGATCTGGAGGGTTTACCTGTATATCCGGGTTTCATTGATGCGCATTGTCATTTTTTGGGATATGCACGTAACCTGCAGTTTGCCGATCTGACCGGGGCAGGCTCGTTTGATGAGGTGATTGGCCGGCTCAGGGAGTTCAGGACACATTTTAAAGGTGAATGGCTGGCCGGCAGGGGTTGGGATCAGAATCTGTGGGTGGAGAAAAAGTTTCCCGACAGGCAAAGGCTCGACATTGAGTTTCCGGATATTCCTGTCATGTTAATAAGGATTGATGGGCATGTAGTGCTGGCAAACGGGGAAGCATTGCGGCGGGCAGGGATCGGTCCGGTGCATGCCTTTGATCCGGCAGAGGTGGAAATCCGCGATGGGCGGCTAACCGGAATACTCCGGGAGCAGGCCGCTGATCATATGCGGTCAGTTGATCCGGAACCTGATACTGATGTGATGGAAGGGCTGATCCACATTGCTGCAGAGGAGTGTCATGCGTCAGGACTTACCGCCTTGTCAGATGCAGGCCTTGACATCGGTCAGGTGTTTCTGCTCGACTCCCTTCAGCGGGCAGGAAAACTGAAAATGAGGATACATGTCATGCTGTCGCCCGATAACCAGACCCTGGATCATTTTTTGTCCAAGGGGCCTTACAGGACTGACAGAATGAATGTGTGTGCGATCAAGGTTTACGCCGATGGCAGTCTGGGAGGGAGGACAGCCCTGCTGAAAAGAACCTATACCGACGATCCGGGGAACAGGGGAATTGCAGTTACCAGTTCCGATTCCCTGTTATCAGTCTGTACCCTTGCCTTAAAGCATGGATTCCAGGTATGTACCCATGCCATAGGAGACTCAGCCAACCGGATGGTGCTCGAGACTTATGGCAGGGTGCTTCAGGGTAAAAACGACCATCGCTGGAGAATTGAACATGCTCAGGTAGTGGATCCTGCAGATATTCATCTCTTTGGCGACTTTAGTATTATCCCCTCTGTTCAGGCGACCCATGCCACATCCGATATGTACTGGGCGGAGGAGCGGCTGGGTAGCCAACGGATGAAAGGGGCCTACGTCTATCACAGCCTGATGCAGCAGAACGGGTGGATCCCCAACGGGACGGATTTTCCCATAGAAAAAATAAATCCGCTCTACACCTTTTATGCCGCTGTTGTCCGAAAGGATCTTAAAGGGTATCCTTCATCGGGTTTCTACCCTGAGGAGGCGCTCACCAGGGAGGAGGCGCTCCGCTCCATGACAATATGGGCTGCAAAAGCCTGCTTCCTCGAGAGGGAAACCGGGAGTCTGGAGGCCGGAAAAAAAGCGGATTTCGTGATCCTTGAAAGTGACCTGATGACTGAACCACCGGAAGCCATTCCGAACATCCGCGTAAAGGCCACCTTTGTGGATGGCGTTGCGGTGTTCGTCAGATAGATCCAACGGATTATTTCAGGTTCTTACAGATTAACTTTCCTATGTTTCCACCTGCACGGTCGTAACAACTCATGACCCTTGAACCGGTATCAAAGTCATATCCCATCATATTAACACTGGGAACCTTGTCGTAGACTATTTTTGCCAGTACATTACCGGGGTTGGCTGTTTCTACGAGATCCACAACCATATTGATGGTGGCAGGTTTGCTGACACCAACACCTGACTGGAAACCCTGCTCCATGAACGTCGTGATCACGATCAGTGTATACTGGGCATCGCTGGCATTCATGGTACCGGAGAGCCCGCAATTTTTCAGCTGGTCGTTGAGCTCTTTTTCAAACATGGGCTGGAATCGTTCAGCTTTATCCGAATTCCATTTTACCGCCCATTCATCCCCCGTACCGGGTTTTTTCTTATTTCTGTCGGCAATACCGTCTTCCACATAGGCTTGTTCGCTCTTGAATTTCCCCACCGACATCTTGCTCCAGTCGTACTGGATATTAACCACGGTCTGGCCTTTCAGCGCGGCCAAACTTCCTTCCTTAATTTTCTGGGCCTGAAGCGAGCCCACGGTAAACATGAAAACCATTGTCAATAAAAGGAAAGCGATTTTTTTCATAACGATTGTTTTGGTTTAAAGATGAAACAATGATCGATTATTCTTATTTAGACAAAATTATAAAAAAAATCATTTCACCCGGTTATCGATAAATTTTGTCTGTTTTCTGCCTGTCTCCGGGAACTGGATCCTTGCAATATCGGTTGCTGGTTCGAAGATGATGTGTGGTGCAACCCTGAGTTTCGCCCTGAAATGGTCTTTGATATCCTTTTCCCTGTGCGTGATCGGGATGTCGCTTCCCACATGGATCCTGATGTCGTCGGTGCCGAGTTCAGAGGTATAGACTTCCACGATATAGTTCCGGATAAAGTCGAGGTTGTCCAGTATGTCGTAGAGAGCAGGCGGGTAGAGGGTAGTACCTTTATATTTTATCATCTGATTCTTGCGGCCGATAAGCGGGCCCAGTCTGATCGTATTTCTGCCGCAAGGGCATGGTTCGGAATGGAAATGACATACATCACCCGTTCTGAATCTGAGCAGCGGCATTCCCTGCACTCCCAGGGTTGTGACGGTGACTTCGCCGGGGTATCCTTCAGGAACCTGATTGCCTTCATCATCCAGAAACTCGGTAATGATCAGTTCCGGATGGTGGTGGCCCCCCTGTCCATGGATGCATTCGGTGAATGATGTTCCCATCTCCGTACTGGCATAGGTAGAAAAGAGATGGAGCGGCCATTTCTCTGTAATCTTTCTTCCCAGGGTATTGAGTGAAAAATCCTGGTTGCGCAGTGGTTCTCCGATGCAGATTGCCTTTTGAACGCTTGAACTGCGGTAATCGATCCCATTTTTTTCAGCGTATTCGATCACCCGGAGAATGAAAGAGGGTACGGCCACGATGGCATTGGGATGGATTCTTTGGATGGTATCCCATTGAAGTTCAGGTATTCCGTTCCCTACCCTGATGATACCAGCTCCCATCCTGCGGATACCCAGAAAATAGGCCAGGCCGGCCATAAAACGCCGGTCGATGGTAGTCATCAACTGGTAGATATCGTGGGGCTGGCCGCCGGCACAGGTAAAACTGATGGCCTCATTGTAGGCGAGGCGGTCGAGATCGCCGTGGGTCATACCAAAGGTCACGGGATCCCCGAGTGTTCCGGAGGTGGTGATGTAGTCGGCAATTTCCGATTTCGGCACACAGAAAAAAGCATTATTATACTGTTGCAGGTCACGTTTTGTAGTGACCGGTATATCCCTGAGGTGTTTCAGTGACCGGATTTGGTCTGACTTGATGCCGTTCCGGCGAAAAAGATCTTGGTAAAATGATGAATGTTCAGCCAGATAGGTTATCTGCTCCCGGAGTTTAACCTCCTGGAAGGCCTCGATCTCCTTCAGTGGCTGCCGTTCAATGTGCGGAAAATAACCGCTGTTTCTGTCCATGCTCACTTACGTGTCAGAATTTGAGACCAAACATTATCCGTATGGTATTGTTGTTCACGTACCTGTCGGGTTTCGACTCCGCAAGGTCATCATAATTCACCTCTCCGAAGTTGTACAGAAAGGAGACCTGCATGACCCTGTAACGTATGCACAGGCTTGCCTCTTTCTGGAACATATTGGTACCCCAGTCGTCATGATGCCAGCTGATGTAGGCATGAAGTTTAAAACTCAGATCAATCATGAGTCTGTCGACAGGATTGATCGTGATCAGGGGACCGAATTTCTGACCGGCATAATAATACCAGTATTTGTGCTTATCATCCTCATCCGTTGTCATTACAGTGTATTTGCTGGCATTGAACGACAAACTGACAAATGTCGCATCCATCCCGGCACGGATTTTTTTATTGGCGAAAGAGGGACCGAAATAGATCAGGAATCCAAGATCAAATCCGCCTCCCATTTTGGCTGGGGGAAAAACGACGGTATCGGGTACACC
>CAYWHQ010000132.1:0-7618 GCA_964457665.1 uncultured Prolixibacteraceae bacterium
AACCGGAGTATCAGTATCATGAAGCTGTTATTACATCAAGATTGCCATAAAGGTCCTATTATCCCCCTGAATATTCATTATCGTCTTGCGGGAATCAACGACTTTTAATAACATTGCAATGTATTGAAAACAGAACTTTAGACGTTACGACTTTCCTTTCGTTACATTAAAAGCTATGATAAACCAGATCAAAATCAAAACAGCGCTGATCTCCGTATATTCTAAAGACGGGATTGTTGAAATTGCCTCTTTACTGAACAGCCTTGACATCCAAATCCTGTCCACCGGAGGTACTTATGACTTTTTATCCAGCCAGGGCATTCCGGTGGTATCGATTGAATCGGTCACCTCCTATCCTTCGATCCTGGGAGGTAGGGTTAAAACATTGCATCCCAAGGTTTTCGGTGGAATTCTCTGGCGCCGCGACCAGTTGTCAGATACCGGCGATGTGGAAAAATATGAAATACCCTCGGTAGATCTGGTTATTGTTGATCTCTATCCTTTTGAAAAGACCGTGGCATCGGGTAACGAGGAGTCTGAGATCATTGAGAAAATCGATATCGGGGGAGTCTCCCTGATTCGCGCAGCTGCGAAAAACTTCCGCCATGTTCTGGTAGTTCCATACGACAAGATGTATCCGGAGCTGTTGAAACTACTGGAAGAAAGCAAGGGATATACCAGTCTTAGCCAGAGAAGGTATTTCGCTGCCAGGGCTTTTGATGTAACATCGCATTACGATACTCAGATATTCGGGTATTTTAACCGGAATGAACATTTGGATGTTTTCAAACAAAGCATTCAGGATTCCGTGCAGCTCCGCTATGGGGAAAATCCGCACCAAAAGGCCTTTTTTTACGGCAAGCTCGACGAGGTGGTCCATCAGCTTTCAGGCAAGGAGCTTTCGTATAACAACCTGGTAGACATTGATGCTGCTATCGTGCTGATACAGGAATTCAGCGGACCTGCCTGTGCCATCATCAAGCATACCAATCCCTGCGGTGTTGCAATGCGCCCTGACCTGAGAACGGCTTACCTTGATGCGCTGGCTTGTGACCCTGTTTCCGCTTTTGGCGGAATCGTTATCCTTAACGGAGCAATTGACCGGCCTGTAGCAGAAGAACTGAATAAGCTTTTCTTTGAAATCCTTATCGCTGAATCTTATGAAAATGAGGCACTGGAGTTACTGAAAACAAAGAAAAATAGGATACTTTTGCAAAAGATATCATATGCTTTTCCTGTTTCACAGTTTAAATCCATCCTGAACGGCGCGCTGGAGCAGGAAAAAGATATGAAAACGGAAACACAGGAGGATTTCCGGACAGTTACAAGCCGGAATCCCGATATCAATGAACTGGAAGCACTCATTTTTGCCAATAAAATTGTTAAACATCTGAAATCGAATTCCATTGTACTGGTGAAAAACATGCAACTCATTGGCTGTGGCATGGGTCAGACCTCCCGGGTTGATGCGCTTAAACAAGCTATATTGAAAGCCGGGGCTTTTGGATTTGATACACGAGGTGCCGTGATGGCCTCTGATGCGTTTTTCCCCTTTGCCGATTCGGTTGAAATAGCACATCATGCCGGTATCACCGCTGTGGTGCAACCGGGAGGATCGATCAGGGATAACGATTCGGTCAATTTCTGTAACGAGCACGGGATTGCAATGGTTTTCACCGGAATACGCCATTTTAAACATTAAAATAACTGAGAATGGGTTTTTTTACAAAAGAGATAGCCATCGACCTGGGCACAGCAAACACCATCATAATTTATAATGATAAGGTTGTCGTTGACGAACCTTCGATTGTTGCGATCGAACGAAGTTCCGGTAAAATTCTTGCCGTGGGTAAAAAAGCCCAGATGATGCACGGAAAAACGCACGAAAACATCAAAACTGTTCGGCCTTTGCGGGGTGGTGTGATTGCCGATTTTCAAGCTGCCGAATATATGATAAGGGAGATGATCAAAATGATTGAGATCAGGCGGTCATGGTTCCCTCCAGCATTGAAGATGGTAATTTGTATTCCTTCCGGCATAACTGAAGTGGAAGAACGTGCGGTTAAAGATTCGGCAGAGCAGGCTGGAGCCAAAGAGGTCAGATTAATCCATGAACCGATGGCAGCAGCAATTGGGATTGGCATTGATGTGCTGGAACCGGTTGGTAACATGGTTATTGATATCGGTGGGGGTACAAGCGAAATTGCCGTGATCGCACTCGGCGGGATCGTAAATAACAAATCTATCCGGATCGCAGGCGATGAGTTTAATGCCGATATAGAGGAATATATGCGGAAACAGCATAATATCAATATCGGTGAACGTACCGCAGAGCGAATCAAAATTGAAGTGGGATGCGCTACTCCGGATATTGATAAACCTCCTCCCGACTACCCGGTGCACGGAAGGGATCTGCTGACCGGTATACCGAAGGAGGTGATCGTCAATCATGCCGAGATTGCTCATGCGCTTGATAAATCAGTGGCCAAGATCGAAACAGCAGTATTGAATGCCCTTGAAATGACGCCTCCGGAGCTGGCTTCCGATATTTATGAAACGGGGATATACCTTACAGGTGGCGGGGCTCTGCTCAGAGGATTGGATAAAAGGTTACAGACGAAAACCAAACTGAAAGTTCATGTCACAGAAGATCCGCTTCGCGCTGTGGCCCGTGGAACAGGAATCGCATTAAAGAATTTTGACAAGTTCACCTTTCTGATAAAATAGCCACGCAGCATCATGCGAAACCTTTTATTGTTCCTTCAGAGAAACCACTTTTTCTTTCTGGCCCTTCTCCTGGAAATATTTTCGCTTATCCTGCTTTTCCATTATAATGATTACCAGAATACGCTGTTTCATAAAGTTTCGTTGCAAACAACCGGAAGCATCAGCAGGGTAACCGACCATATCGCGGAATATTTTTCCCTTCGCCAGACCAACCAAATGCTGGCCACGGAAATTGCACGGCTTCATTCTGAACGGGCCGAATCTTATAATGTTACAGACCTGAACAAGCATTTCAGAAGAGATACCCTGCTGAAATTGCAATATCGCTATATCAGTGCAAAAGTGATCAACAATACAACCCAGCGCCGGAATAATTTCTTTTTGATCGATAAGGGACAAATTCACGGCGTGGAAAAGCATATGGGCGTGATCTCTGCAAATGGAGTTGCAGGTCAGGTTGTGAATGTATCCCGCAATTTTTCGTGGGTGATGTCGGTATTGAACAGAGATTCCAGAATTTCAGGAAAATTTTTGAAAAACAGCCAATTGGTTAATATCGAATGGAACGGTTTCGATTACCGGTATGGAGAGGTAAAGGAAATACCCAAACATGTAGATGTCAGAAAGGGGGACTCCATTGTTACCAGCGGAAATTCGGATATCTTTCCCAGATCCGTCATGATCGGAACCATTAATTCTGTCATCCTGAATGAAGAGGGGAATTTCAATGAGGCTACCATTAATTTTGCCACCGACTTTAACAGCCTTGAGTTTGTGGAGGTTATCATCGACCTGATGAAAAAAGAAAAAGATTCGGTAAAGATCGAAATAAACCCTGACCAGAGATGATACCTACTCTCCTTTCGAAAAATGTCATCATTATATTTTCAAGGTTTCTCCTGTTGGTGTTTTTCCAGATTTTTATCCTGAACCATTTGAATATTGGAGGATATATCAATCCTTTATTGTATACCTGGTTCATCCTCATTCTTCCTTTTTTTACTCCGGGCTGGGTACTTCTTTTAACAGGGTTTTTACTTGGGATTACCATCGACCTGTTTATGGCAACGCCCGGTCTCAATGCAGCAGCCACCGTGCTCATGGCCTTCTTCCGACCCTATGTGATCGGGTTTTTATCCAGAGGAAGTGAAAATGAGGGAAGCGAACCTTCTTTGAAGAGACAGGGTTTCCGGTGGTTTGCATACTATTCGCTAAGCCTTGTTTTTATTCACCATCTCGCCTTATTTTTCCTGGAATATTTCCAGTTTGATGAATTTTTTCAGACAATGCTGCTGGCTGCGACCAGCACCTTCAGTACCGTCATACTTATTTTTTTCTGTGAATTGTTGTTCAGGAGACGTGAAAAATAAAACCCGGCCGTAATACGGACGGGTTTATCGGTGGAGGTCTCGAGCGGAGTCGAACCGCTGTACACGGTTTTGCAGACCGCTGCCTAGCCACTCGGCCACGAGACCATTACAGGCTGCAAAGGTATAAAAAAACATAACCACCAACAAATCATTTGTTCCAGAAGGTCTGATAAGCGATTTGTTTCACTTTTCCGCGGACCGGAGGATTTAGCTTGGCGATTTTCAGGCTGATGGAATGGATTTGCGGAAACCTGCTGCAGAGCGCAAACACGATCCTTCCGGCAACATGCTCCAGTAAATGTGATTTAGTTTGCATTTCAAACCTCACTACCTGATACATCTCTGTATAGTTCAGGGTATCGTTCAGCTTATCGCTTTGTTCGGCATGAAGCGTATCAGCATCTACCACAAGATCCACGAGAAATTTTGTTCCAATGATCTGTTCTTCACTGAAGCATCCGTGGTAAGCGAAAAACTCCATTCCTTCCAGATGGATTTTACCCATGTGCGCAGGTTGATTTTAATGCGAAATTATTAATTTTAGTAAGTTTGCGACCTGTTTTATAAAATTTTGATGTTTATGACGGATAGTGTCGACAAGCCCGAACCAGCCCGGCCGTTAAACTTCATTGAAGAAATCATTGAAGAAGATTTAAGGAAAGGAACCTACGACGGACGGGTACACACCCGTTTCCCTCCCGAACCCAATGGTTATCTGCATATAGGTCATGCCAAATCCATTTGCCTGAATTTCGGACTGGCACAGCGATATGGAGGCAAGACGAACCTGAGGTTTGATGACACCAATCCTGTAAAGGAGGATACCGAGTATGTTGATTCAATAATTGAAGATGTAAAATGGCTTGGATTTGACTGGGAAGACCGGCTGTATTATGCATCCGATTATTTTGAACAATTATTTGAATATGCTCTGATTCTGATCAGAAAAGGAAAGGCCTATGTATGTGATCTGAGCCCTGAGCAAATCAGTGAAAACAGGGGAACCCCTACCCGTCCGGGCATTGAAAGTCCATACAGAATCCGTTCTGTGGAGAAAAACCTTGATCTTTTCAGCAAGATGCGAAATGGGGAATTTCCTGACGGTTCCCGTGTGTTACGTGCAAAGATCGACATGGCATCTCCCAATATGCATATGCGTGATCCGGTGCTATACAGGATTCTGCATGCATCCCATCATCGGACAGGCGATGCATGGTGCATCTATCCGATGTATGATTTTGCACACGGGCAGTCCGACAGTATTGAACGTATTACACATTCGGTATGCACCCTCGAGTTTGAAGTCCATCGACCGCTATATGACTGGTTTATCAGGGAGATAGGAATCTATGCGCCCAGACAGATCGAGTTTGCCCGCCTCAATCTCAGTTATACCGTCATGAGCAAGCGAAAATTACTGGAACTGGTCAGGGAAGGCCATGTGACAGGCTGGGACGATCCGCGGATGCCTACTATTTGTGGCCTTCGCAGAAGAGGATATACCCCGGAGTCAATCAGAAATTTTGCCGACATCATCGGGGTAGCAAAACGGGATAATATTATCGATGTTAGTCTTCTGGAATACTGCATCAGGGAGGATCTGAATAAAAGAGCGATCAGAAAAATGGCCGTCCTGGACCCGGTGAAGGTGATCATTGATAACTATCCTGAAAATGAAACCGATTGGATGGATGCTGTCAATAATCCTGAAGATCCAGAGGCCGGAACCAGAAAAGTCCCCTTTTCAAAAGAGATTTATATTGAAAGAGAGGATTTTATGGTCGATCCGCCGGATAAATTTCACAGGCTTGCTCCGGGCAGGGAAGTAAGGCTCCGGTCAGCCTATATCATACGTTGTATCTCCTTCAATTCAGATCCTTCTTCAGGAGCGGTTACCGATATCCATTGCACCTTTGATCCACAGACCAGAAGCGGAATGCCAAATAGTAACAAGAAAGTAAAAGGTACTATTCATTGGGTTTCGGTCAAATACGCCCGCAAGGTAGAGATCCGGCTGTACGACAGGCTTTTTCTGACGGAGAATCCTGATGATGCTGAAGAGGGAAAAACATACAAGGATTTTCTGAATCCTGTTTCCCTGAAGATTATCCATGGATTTGCGGAACCTTCAGCAGAAAATCTGCAGGTAACAGATAAAGTTCAATTCGAAAGAGTTGGCTACTTTTCTGTCGACAAGGATTCGACCCAGGAAATGACTGTTTTAAACAGGGTAGTTCAACTTAAAGATTCCTGGGCCAGACTGGATAAGAAGAAATAAATTTGCGTATTCGGCAGAACAGTTATATCTTTGCAGCCGTTATTGTCCGATGGTGTAACTGGCAACACGTCTGACTCTGGATCAGAAGAGTCCAGGTTCGATTCCTGGTCGGACAACAAAAACTCAATGAACAAATTTTGTTTATTGAGTTTTTTTTGGTTCCTATCCGGCAATATCAATCAGGAACTGAGGATATCCTGAAAAGAAACTCTTCTTTGCCAATAAGATCTGCAATATCCATTAATCCCGGGCCCTGATTCGATCCGACCGTAAGAAAACGGAGTGGGTTCATGATCTGTCCCAGTTTAAGAGAATGGGCCTGGACAAAATCCTGGATTTTCTGGTGGATGGTTTCTTTATTCCAGATTTTAATGGCAACCAGTTCGGGAATCAGACGCTCAATCAGGTTTGCTGCTTCGGGATTCCATATTTTAGCTTTGACCTGGGGGTCATACGACTCAGGCCGGTGGAAGAAAAACCAGGCCTGTTGCCACAGATCAGGAAGAAGGGTGATCCTTTCACGGATCAAACGAATGATTTTGGTGAGATATTCCTTATCATCGGATCTGGCAAATCCTGAGGCTGAACGAGTCAGGATCGAGACGAGATGTTCCTCCGAAAGTTTCTGAACATATTGATGGTTAAACCACCTGGCCTTTTCAGGATCGAATCGTGATCCGGATTTATGGACACGGTCAAGTGTAAAAAGGGAGATCAGATCTTCGCAGGAAAATATCTCCTGGTCTGTTCCGGGATTCCATCCGAGGAGTGCCAGCATATTAATGAAAGCCTCCGGCAAATAACCATCCTCTCTGTATCCGTGGTATACTTCTGATGTGAATGGGTCGGTCCACTGAAGAGGAAAAACCGGAAATCCAAGCCTGTCGCCGTCTCTCTTGCTGAGTTTCCCGTTACCGTCGGGTTTCAGAATCAAAGGAAGATGAGCAAATGACGGCATCTCTTCCTGCCAGCCAAAAAACCGATACAATAATTGATGCATCGGAGCAGAAGGAAGCCACTCCTCCCCTCTTATGACATGTGTAATCAGCATTATATGATCGTCCACAACATTGGCCAGGTGATAGGTTGGCAGCCCGTCGGATTTGAAGAGTACTTTATCGTCCAGGCTGGAAGAATGAACCCTGACTTCACCTCTTATAAGATCATGAAAAGTGATAATCTCATCCTCAGGAATTTTTATACGGACTACATATGGTTCACCGGATGCTATTCGGGCGTTCAC
>CAYWHQ010000133.1:0-6877 GCA_964457665.1 uncultured Prolixibacteraceae bacterium
TTTCTCGACTTCACCCGCAAGGAGTCCTGCGGCAAATGTACCTTCTGCAGGATGGGGACCAAGCGCATGCTGGAGATCCTCGAGCGGATCACCCACGGACAAGGACGTGAGGGTGACATCCAGCTGCTGGAGGAGCTTGCCCATCAGATCAAGGACAACTCCCTCTGCGGGCTCGGTCAGACAGCGCCAAACCCCGTGCTGACCACCATCCGCTATTTCAGGGATGAGTATGAGGCACATATCACCCACAGGAAATGTCCCGCCAAAGTATGCCGCCCGTTGCTCACCTATACCGTCGACACGGAAAAATGTACCGGCTGTATGGTCTGTCTGAAAAACTGCCCCTCCGGTGCCATCACCGGCGAACGCAAGAAACCACACCTGATCAGCCAGGATCTCTGCACAAAATGCGGCGTATGCTACTCGAAATGCAAGTTTGATTCGATCCTTTTATCCTAGGTGAACAGGTGAACAGGTGAACAGGTGAACAGGTGAACAGAAAAAAAAACATCAGCACATTATCATATTAAAATCATGTCAGAAAACTCGCTTAATATTCTCCTCAACGGTAACATCGTAAAAGGATATCCCGGGGAGACGATCCTCGAACTCGCCCGCCGGCATGGCATCGAAATCCCGACACTTTGCAACGATGACCGGCTTGAACCATTTACCTCGTGCTACGTGTGTGTGGTGGAGGTGGAGGGCATGCGCGGACATCAGCCCTCCTGTTCCACGAAACTGACCGAAGGGATGAAGATCGTCACCGACAATGAGAGGATCCGGAAATCGCGGAAGATGGCCCTGGAGCTGATGCTCAGCAACCATTACGCCGACTGTCTCGGGCCCTGCAAACAAACATGCCCTGCCGGGGTCGACGTGCAGGGTTACATCTCCCTGATCGAGAAGGGGCTCTATCACGACGCGGTGGCGCTGATCAAGGAGACCAACCCGTTGCCGGCCATTTGCGGAAGGGTGTGCGTACGTCCCTGCGAAGCCGCCTGCCGCCGTAACCACCTTGGCGAAGGCTCGCCGGTTGGCATTGACTACCTGAAGCGGTTCGCGGCCGACTACGACCTTCTGTCGGAACACCGTTACACCCCGGCGGTGAAATCCTCCACGGGCAAGAAGGTAGCTGTGATCGGCGCCGGCCCGGGAGGTCTTTCTGCCGCCTGGTTTCTGCAGATTGAAGGCCATCAGGTGGATATCTTTGAGGCAGCCCCCCTCCCCGGGGGATGGCTGCGTTACGGAATACCCGAATACCGCCTGCCGAACGACATCCTCGACCGGGAGGTGAAGAACATCACCGACCTCGGGGTAAAGATCCACTACCGGCAAAGACTTGGCGAAAACCTTAGCTACAGCAGGATCCGGCAGGAGTACGACGCTACGGTACTTACCATCGGATCGCAGAAGGGAACCGGGGTGGGCTGTGAGGGCGACGACGCGGTCAATGTCTTCTCCGGGATCGATTTCCTGAAGAACATGGAGATGACAGGCCAGCGCTACGATTTCCGCGGCAAGACCATTGCCGTTGTCGGAGGGGGCAACACCGCCATGGACTGCTGCCGCACCTCCATCCGTTGTCATGCCGACAAGGTTTATGTGATCTATCGCCGCACCGAAAAGGAGATGCCGGCCAATCCCATCGAGATACACGAGTCGAAGATTGAAGGGGTGGAGTATATGTTTCTGACCCTTCCCAAGACCATCCATAAAAATGAGAGCGGGGAGGTGAAGTCCGTCACCTGTATCCGCATGGAGCTGGGCGAGCCCGATGCGTCGGGGAGAAGAAGGCCTGTTCCCGTGGAGGGATCGGATTTCGATATCCCGGTGGATTATGTGCTGGCAGCGATCGGGCAGAAGACCGATGTGAATTTCATCGACGACATCAACGCCCACGCCGGCGAAGGCCAGTTAAAGATCAACAAGTGGGGCGACATTGATTGCGACAGGGCCACCCTCCGCACCGGCATCCCTCAGGTGTTTGCCGCGGGCGACGGCGTTACCGGTCCTGCAACGATCATTGAAGCGATCGCCCAGGCGCGGATTGCCGCCACCAGCGTACATCAGTACCTGACCGGCCAGCCGGTAGCGCCGGCTGTCAAACCATTTACCAGCCGCCGGGATAACTTCCGGAATCTTCTGCCGGAGGATTTTCTGGGCAAGTTCGAAAAGCAGCTCCGCGAGGAGATGCCTGTGCTGCCCGCGGAACACCGGATGAACTTCGACGAGGTGGAGCTGGGATATGCCGGAGAGCAGGTAGCTCTCCGCGAAACGCAGCGCTGTTTTGAATGCGGCTGCACCGCCTTCTTCGACTGTGACCTGCAAAAATATTCCACGCAATACCAGGCCGAACAGAGCCGTTTCGGGGGCGAGTTCCGGGAGTACCCGGTCGATTTCCGCCACCCTTTCATCGAGATCGACAACAACAAGTGTATTCTTTGTGCCCGGTGTGTCAGGATCTGCCGTGAGGTGGCGGGGGCCAACGCCCTCGGACTGGTGAACCGCGGTTTCGACACCTACGTGGCGCCCGCCATGGGAAATAAATTGTCCGACACGCATTGCGAATCTTGCGGGCTGTGCATCTCCACCTGCCCTACCGGCGCCATCACCGAGAATGTACCCTTCAAACCCGGTCCGGTCAGGACTACCCCTGTGGAGACCATCTGCCATTACTGTTCGGTAGGTTGCGCGGTGACGCTCCGCAATAAGAACGGTTTCGTCATGGGGGCGGAAGGGCGCGGCGGAATCGTCAACACCGATGGAAATATATGCCGGTTCCCGCGTTTCGGGTACCGCTCGATGAACGACCCCCACCGTGTACTCCAGCCGCTGAAGAGGGTGGATGGAAGGTTCGAACCGGTTTCGTTCGAAGAGGCCTTCCGGCTGATCGGGGAGAGGATCCGGGAGTCAAAACCCGACGAAAACGCATTCTTTGCCGGGGCGCGGTTGTCGAATGAGGAGATCTACCTCATTCACAAGCTGGCACGTGCTGCTGCCGGGACCAACAATGTGGGCAGTTTTCATTACCTGGCGCGTGGTGAGGGTTACCGGCAGAATTGTGATTTCAACACCCCGCTCAGCCAGGTAGCCGATGCCAGCCTGATCATGCTTTTTGGCACCGATATCAACCGCGACCACGGGGTAGCCGGGTTCATGGTTCAGAATGCCCGACACCGCCGGCATGTTCCGGTGGTACTGGTCACCGAAAAGGAACACAGCGCCATGTCGCACAAGGTCGACCGGGAGATACGCGTCCGGTCTCTCTATGCCTTTGCCAGAGCGCTGAACTACTCCGTCCTTGCCAGAGGGATCGAAAACGCCCTTTTCCTGCGCGACCGGGTCGGGGGGGTTGAATCCTACAGGACCGCGCTCCTGGGCCATTCGTACCAGGCACTGCTCGACGAGGCAGGAGTGGATGCAGCCACGGTGGTGTCGTTGGCCGATCAGTACAATCTGGCTAACAATGCCATCCTGATATTCTCCGAGGCCGACCTCTCCGGAGCCAGCTGTACCGAGCTGTTCAATCTTGCCATCATCACCGGCAAGCTGGGCAAGACAGCCAGCGGGGTGATCGCCCTCAAGGAGAAAAACAACGCCCAGGGGCTCTTCGATATGGGTGCCAGCCCCCACTACGGAATTGCTGGACAACCGCTTGCCGATCCTGCATACCGCACCCGTCTCGAAGAGAAATGGAAAGGAGCCCGGCTTGCCCCGCCGGATGCCGAATGTCTGCACGGCCGGCTTGAGTCGGGTAGTGTCAAAAACCTCTTCATCTTCGGCGAAGATCCCGTGGGTTGTTCCATCGATCCGGCCACGATCGACCGGCTCCTCGGAAAAAGGGAGTTCCTGGTAGTGCAGGATTATACCCTCACCGATACCGCACTGATGGCCGACCTTGTGCTGCCGGCCACCTTCCCGGCAGAGACGGGAGGAAGCTTTACCAGTGCAGGGAAGGTCATCCAGGAGTTCAGGGCAGCCATGAAGCCCGTGGTAAAACTGGACAACCTTCAGCAGATCGCCGGCATCATCGGGGAACTTGGAATGCATACCCCCGTCCAGCCCGCCGAACTTTTCATGGAACTCATCGCCCTGCTACCCGAACGAAACAACGGACAAAGCTATCATCTGAAGTATACCGAAAAGGAAAACAGGCATCGGCTTTTCAGTTTCGGTTGTGATTCCGTATTATTGCAATTTGAGAAAGAATATGAGAAACAGAATGCAGGATAAACCAATTAGTCATGAAAGAATTCAATAATGTCAATGAGATCCTCGATTTTGCGATCGGGGAGGAACAGGCCGCCATCGATTTCTATCTGGTGCTGGCTGCCCAGTCGGCAAGTGAACAAACAAAAAAGATCTTCCACGAGTTCGCAGAGGAGGAGATGCGGCACAAAGCCCGGCTGACCAGCGTAAAAGAGAACGGCAACTTCCGGCTCTCCGACGAAAAGGTCAGGGACCTGCGCATCGCTGAGTACCTGGTCGATGTGAAGCCCACCCCCAATATGTCGTACCAGGATGCACTGATCCTGGCCATGAAAAAAGAAAAGGCCGCTTTCCGCATGTATACCGCGCTGGCTTCCAGGGCCGAGGATCTTTCCATCAGGGAACTCTTTCAACAGCTTGCGCTCGAAGAGTCGAAACATAAACTACGGTTTGAGATCGAATACGACGACATCATCCTGAAGGAAAATTAGCCGCATCCTTTCCCGATGCACATCATATTCCGATATGACCTGGAGCGTTTGACAGCTTACCGCGACAACCCCGTGCAGGATAACCGGATCGTGATCGGGCAACGCAACCGTTACAACCTTTTTGCCTTCCCTGAAGTAAGCTATTTCAATTACACCTGGGTGGAAAAGGGTGTACAAATCGAAATGGATGAACTGGCCGGAACAGAAGATTTCTATGTTGCACTGGGAATTCCGTCTTTCAGGATACTGGTACCCGAAACGGATGAAGAGAGTTGCCGGGCGGTGATGTCCGGTGGAAAATACCGGCAGAAGGGCAGTCTGGTGATCACCGGTCTCAGGGGAGGGATCCCGGTATCTTCCGGTGCGACTCCCGCGGTCGAACATTTACCGGTGACGCCGGAATACTTACCGCTATTTACAGACCTCTATCTCAGTAGTTTCGAGGCTGCCGGCCGCGACCTGGTGAAAGTCGCTTCAAACTTCAGCCGGTTACTGGAGGTGGAGGGTCTTAGGTTATACATTGTGCGGAGGGATGATAAACCTGCCGGGATAGGGATCATTTACAAGTCGGGCCGCGACTGTTTTCTGGCGGGAGGCGCTGTGCTGCCGGTTTTACGGAACAGAGGTATTCATAAGAAATCGCTCGCTCTCCGCATTGCAACTTGTCAGGGCGATCCCGGATGCGACCGTATCGTTTCATGGGCATACAGAGGAAGCATCAGCCTGGCAAATATGAAGAAACTAGGCATGGAGGAGGAGGAATCCTGGTCGGTGTATGAATATTGCGGCTGAACTTTCCGGCTGCATGGCCCTTTTCTGTGACCGGCCGGCCATCACCGGCGATAGCGGCACCCTGACCTATGGCCGGGTATCGGATTTGGCCAATAATATTGCCGGCCACCTCATGGGTTTGGGTATGAAACGCCGGTGCATCGCCATCGACATTGATGATCCTTCAGAGCATATCATTGCCATGCTGGGGGTGATCCTGTCGGGGAACCACTATATCTCCGTGACGGAGGAAAACCGGCGCTATCTGTGCGATCAGGGGCTGGTCGGGGTAGCGATGACCCTCGCCGGAACCGGCGACATCCCGGCCTCGGACCCGGTGGAGCCACCGCCTGCCGGCGACAGGGATACCATATGTCTCTTCCTGACCTCGGGGTCGTCGGGAGAGCCAAAAGCCGTGGTACACTCCTTCCGTTCCGTCGGCGCCGACACCCGCCGTCAGATCTCCATGAACGGTATTGGGCCCGGAGATCGTATCGACCTGACCTTCTCACTCTCTTTCAGCGCCTCCCTCTCCTGCATCTATCCGGCTCTGCTCTCGGGAGCAGAGCTCTGCGTTTTCCCGCTCAGGGAGCGTGGCATCGGGCGCCTGCCGGAGTTCTGGGAATTGCGCGGGGTTACCCTCAGTTCCCTATCTGTTTCGACCTTCCGGTCGCTTTGCCGGTTGTTTCCCGGATTCCACCATCTGACCCGCCTCCGTCTCCTCTCCATCGGCGCCGAACCGGTGACGGAAGAGGATGTAGAACTCTTCTATGACCGCTTCCCGGCCGGTACCCTTCTTCAGGTTGCCTATGCCACTACCGAGACCAGGACGATATCGGAATACAAAACCAGTCTTGAGCACGGCAGGGTGCCTTATCCCTCCTCGGTGGGCAGGCCGGTACCCGGCAGAAAGGTTCTCATCCTGAACGACTCAGGCGAACCGGCCGGACCGGACGAAACGGGGGAGATCGTGGTGGAGTCGGACACGATCGCCGAAGGTTACCTGAATCAGGAGGCAGGCGCCGGAGCCGGGTTTCAAGCCGGCGACGGTGTTCGCCGTTTCAATACCGGCGACCTGGGGTGGATGAACCGGGAGGGTTGGCTCTTCTTTGAAGGAAGAAAGAACCGTGAGATCCGGATCAGAGGGGTCAGGATCAACCCGATGCTGCTGGAGCAACGACTCCGGGAAACCGGAGGGATCGGGGAGGCTGCCGTTGTGGTCAACCGTTCCCTGCCCGGGCGTGAGGTGGTGGTGGCGTTCCTGCAAACCGGCGATCCTGCCTGCGCAGGTACTGCCGGGGAGCTGCTGAAGGAGCTGTTCCCGCCGGCCTGGTTACCTTCGCTGTTCATTGCCATGGAACAGCTTCCCCTTACCCATACCGGGAAACCCGACCTTGAGGCCC
>CAYWHQ010000133.1:6887-7587 GCA_964457665.1 uncultured Prolixibacteraceae bacterium
CTTCTGACCGAAGTCGTGACGGTGTGGCAGGAGGTTCTCCGGACAAGATCCCTGCACCCCCGCAGCCATTTTTTTCATGACCTGGGTGGCGATTCCCTGCTGGCCATGGAGTGCACCGGAAAGCTCGAACAGATCTCCGGGCTGACCCTTCCGGCCGGCTTCCTGCAACAGTACCCCACCCCCCTGGAAGTTGCCAGGTACCTGGCCGCTCCACGCGGACAGAAAAAGGTTACACTGATCCGGATCACGGAGCCTGATGACCATCTCCCCGATTTCGTGCTGATCAGCCATTATCATCCCTCGCCCGAGGTCAGCGGGTTGCGTGCCCCTGGATTTCTCACGGGGATGAATATCTCTGTGCTGCGGTACGACATACAGGCAGCCTGCAGCGACGACACCGCGATGCAGGAGGTCCTCATCCGCATGGCGGGGGCCCTGACCGGGATGCGCCGCCCCGTGCTGGCTGGATATAGCTTCAACGGGTTCATGGCCCATCAGCTCTCCCTGGTCCGGCATAAGACCGGCCTCGCCGTGTTGTTCGATACACCCTGCTACTTTGATTACAAACCTTACCAGGAAAAGGGATTCTTCCGGTTTCTTGCCAATGCGCTTGCCACCGTCGTGGCAGAAAGGGATCCCGGACTGCTCCGGCTGATGGCCGCCGGCAGATTCCGGCAACTGATCCGGCCGGGTGAGGTAA
>CAYWHQ010000134.1:0-7553 GCA_964457665.1 uncultured Prolixibacteraceae bacterium
CGCTCCAGCCCCCTGTGCTGGTAACCAAGCTGAATCTCCAGATGATGCACCCGTTCACCATGGCAGGTGAACCGAAAATGCCCCGGTTCAATGATCCCCGCATGAACAGGTCCTACCCCGACTTCGTGCAGTTGATCCGATTCGATACTGTAAAAGGGGTAATTCTGCATTTTTCTCGTCAAATCAAACCGGTCAAAGGGATACCGGACCGGCTTCAGCCAGGGATGTCCTTCAAAGAGAATCCCGGTGTTCTCATGGATCTCCCGTTCGAAGGGATGAAACTGAAAATACCTTGCTGAAATGGAAGGAAGCACAGGAAGGGGGTTACGGGGTTGTTCATGGGAGAACAGCACCATCGCATGGTTCTCATCGGCAGCCATGATGCAGATAAAGCGAAAGGTTCCGGCAAGCGGAAATGCAAAATAGGCAAGACAGTGGGTTCCTTCTTCGCCCATCAGCCTGTCAAGGAAATAAAGGAACTCCGGGTAAGATAGTAACGGGATCCTGTCAATCTCCACCACGGCAGGATTCGAAAACAATTCGGTGTAACCGGATTTTTGACTCATCGGGGTAAGGATTGAAGGATCGAATCGATTATTTCCCGAAAAATTGGTGGCTGGTAAAAGCAAACAAGAATCACCAGCCCGAAAAGCAGGTATTGGGAAACCGAAGGCCAGAAACTGAGCCTGACCGGCTCGTAAAAGACCCTCTCCCTTGGCATGGAAAACAGGATATGGAGAAGACGGGTGACTAAGGCATACAGTACATAACAGAGCAACAGGGCGACGATTGCCATCAGCCAGTAATCACCTCCTCTGATAATGGCTTTGAACAGATACAATTCGGAAATGAACATCCCTGAAGGAGGAATGGCTGTAATAGCAATCAGTCCTAACAGCAATGCCGTGGCTCCGGCAGGATAAAGGCGCATGTAATTTCCTGATTCATCCAGTTTATAGGTCCCCATCACTTTATGCGACAACCCGATCTGGTAGAAAAGCCCTGCTTTCGTGAAAGAATGCAACACAATATGCAGGATGGCCGCGTAATAGCCAATTCCTCCCACTCCCAGGCCGATGGCCACAATCCCCATATTCTCCAGGCTGGAATATGCCAGCATTCGTTTGTTATGCTTTGCCTTGAGCATATAACCCGTAGCAATGAGAAGTGAAAGAACACCTGAAAGAATAAGCACCCCGTTCATAAATGGAAGGATGGTGGTGGAGGCAAAGAGTGTATATATCCGGAAAATAGCCAGAAATCCCACATTCATCAGTGTTGTGGAGATAAAGGCGCTGACGGGTGGCGGTGCTACTGTGTGGGCATCTACAGTCACCGTATGCATGGGAAACAACCCCATTTTGGTACTGTATCCGACCAGAACAAAAACAAAAGCTATCTTCAGGAACAGAGGATCAGCCAGCCTGGCAATTTCGGTAATGCTGTTAAAGGAGAGATGCAGTAATCTGGTGTCGTTTACCGTGAATCCCAGGAACAGAATACCGATGTACGCCAGAGCGATCCCCAGGGAACAAACAAAGACATATTTCCATGTTGCTTCGAGTGCGATAGTGGTCCGGTCATGATAAATCAGTGCCGCCACCGCCAAAGTGGTTGCCTCAACAAAAATCCATACCGTGGTCATTCCATTGGCCAGGTATGCCCCGGTCATGGAGGCGATCAGTGCGATCAGGGCTGCGTGGTAGATGGCAAAGGAACGCGGCGGATCGTCGCCAACATGGGCAAAGCCATGAAAAACAGTGGTTACTGAGAGGACCGACAGGATCGATAATAACAAAACGCCCAGGGGATCAAAGGTAAAATACTCCAATACAGTACTGTTCAGGTGTAACCAGCCGAAAACCGAAAAGGCAATATGCAACAGAACATAGAACACCATGATCGTTCTCACCGCAGGTTTTGACCGTATCAATCCTGCTCCCAGCCCCATAACCAGCGAAAAACCAAAAAAACCTGTTAAGATATACCCTTCTGTACTCATCTACTCCTCAACTCAGAAATGTAATGCTATTAATCATCCTTCAACCTTGTAAGCTCATGGGTATGCTGTTTCAATCTCATCACAAAAATTCCCAGGATCAGCACACTGACAAAGATATCCAGCAGTATCCCGATATTGATCAGCATGGGCATCTCGCTCCCGATTGCCAGTGAGAGCAGTAACACTGCATTTTCGATCACCAGAAATCCCACCAGGTGTGAAAATATCTTGCGGTGAGAAATAATCATGAATAATCCCGTAAACACTGCAAAAAACGCAACAATAAAATAGATCATGCTGCCCGGGGTCGTCTTCATGGAAAATGAAACCAGCACGCTGAACAACATGCCAACGGTGACAAAAAGCAGTGAATAGAACCCTGGCAGGGCTTTTTCGTGTACCCTGGTTTCTCCCGTCCGGTTTACGATCCTGAAAAGCAGATAAGGGACCACAAATACTTTAAAGACAAGCGTCTCGGTTGCAACGAAGAGCAGGGTGGGCAGGGTGATGGCATCCAGTTCGAGGAACGACAGGATGAATAGTAAAAGTCCCTGCAACCCGATAAGCCCAGCATAAACAGGAAATCGTTCCGTCACGCTGAGATAGATCAGGGTGACCGCATAGACGATTACAACCAGTACTGTCATAGGGAGATCATATTAAAAGTTATAAGCAGCGCCAGAATAAATCCTATCAATGCAATGGAACTGAGCGTGACGATAAACTGCGGATTCCGGGAAAGTTTTTTACGGGCCCGGAAGGATTCAAGGAAGCCGATCAGAGCAGCAAAGATCACCTGGATCAGGAAGAAAAGGATCAATTGCCAGGGAAGCTCCCAGCCGGCGGGGATCAGCAGGTTTGCTACAAGCAATCCATATACTGTGTATTTAAGGGCAGTACCGATATGGATCAGGGCCAGGTCGAATCCGCTGTGGTCGAGGATCATGACCTCATGGATCATGGTCAGTTCAAGATGAGTTTTCGGATCATCCACCGGCATACGGCTATTTTCGATCATGGCGATCTGAACCAGCAGATAAATCCCGATAAATCCTACAATAAAATAGTCATGACCCGTAAACCGGAACGATGTAAAGATCTCCTGCATGGAGGTATATCCTGTAAGCAGGGCAAGCGTTCCGAAAAAAATGAAAAAAGCTGGTTCCAGGAGCATGGAATAGAGGGCCTCGCGGTTTGAACCCATCCCCTCAAAACTGCTTCCGGTATCGAGGGCGCTGAGAATGAAAAAGAACTTTCCAAGCGCAAGAAAATAGGCCACCAGTACAAAATCTCCCCGGAATCCAAATAATGGATCCATTCCTGGAAAAGGAAGCAGCAAAATAGCGCATACGACGGTGGTGAGGTATACTACCGGACCCATGGCGAAAACAAATCCGGCAGTATGGCTTATTACACTCCCTTTTCGCATGAGCACCACAATATTTTTCCATGGCTGAAGGATGCACGGTCCTTTCCGGCCGGAAGCGATACTTTTCACCCTGAGGATAATCCCGGGAAAGAACAGCGCTGAAATTGCCGATATAACAAGCGGAATCACAAAACTTTAAGAAATATTAAAAGGAATAAAAGCAACATAAAAATAAAGGCATAAAGAATATAATGCCGGATGTTTCCGGTTTGCAGCCTTGCCAGATTTTTAAGAATGGACAAAGAGATTCCGGTAAGCCAGCCCAGGGAGAAAGCAAAGGCATCCCTGCCCTGAAAGGTGAAACTTCTCATTTTCGGAAAGACCTCTTCCTCGGAAAAGGGAACAAATTGGTGTTTCTGACCCGGTAAAGGTCCGGTAAGCTCGGTGAAAGCATTGCCGTAGGAGGTGGCGGTATATTGCTGTCGTGAGGTTCCTGCGGTGTACCCGCAACCCCATGTAGGTCCTGAAACCACTCTTTTTTTCCGGAGGCTTACTTTTCTGACAAAGAATAACAAAGCAGCCAACAGAATCAGGATCATGCATATTGTGGTGATCATCCTGAAAACGGGACCGGTATGATCCGGAAGGATATAATGACCTGTAAAAAAACCTGCAATTCGAGAAACAGGATCAATGAAGGCCATCGGAGCAAGGCCTGTCAGCAGAATCATGACAGCAATCATCAACTGGGGAAGGATCATTGACCGGGTTACCGCTTCACTGTTCACCTGCAACTCCTTGCGGGGCGATCCCAAAAATGCTATGCCGAACATCCGCGTGAAACTGAAAATAGCAAGTCCTCCTGTCAGAACCAGCACGATCAGCAGCAGCATAAAAAGAACCGATATACCCACTTCATGGGTGGCAATCCCTTCCAGAATCCCATTATAAAGCAAAAACTCGGAAATAAATCCATTCAGTGGAGGAAGGGCGCAGATAGCGGCTGAACCGAGCAAAAAAAGTCCGGACGATAAGGGCAACACACGCGATAAACCACCGAGATCCTCCAGATTTCGCGTATGTGTGGCCTTGTAAATGCTTCCTGTGCCGAAGAAAAGCAGCGACTTGAACAATGAATGGCTCAGCAAATGATAGAGAGCACCCGTAAAACCCAATGTGGAAAGCAGATGATTCTGCAGGCCGATTCCCGTCAGACCCATGCCGATTCCCAGCCCGATGATCCCGATGTTCTCTATCGTGGAGCAGGCAAGCACTTTTTTCATATCGGTATATGTCACCGACTGGATGATCCCCCATAAGGCGGTAACGGCCGAAATGCACAGGAGGATGACCCCGACCGTCAGGTGATCCGATTGCAAACTGAAGGTTACCCTCAGAATACCGTAAATACCCATTTTAACCATTACCCCCGACATGACCCCTGAAACATGGGAGGGAGCGGCGGGATGAGCTTCCGGAAGCCAGGTGTGAAAGGGAACAAAACCAGCTTTTATGGCAAACCCGGCAAAAAAAATAAAAAAGACCAGGATGCCGGAGTGGTTGGAGAAATAGGAGGTGAGTGTCTCAAACGACATGTTTCCTGAGGTATCTTCGCCCACCAGAAATCCGGTCAGCAGCAAAAAAAGCCCCACATGCATCTGTACCAGATAGCTGACGGCTGTTTTCAGGGTAGAACGTTTTTCAGCTTCATAAAGGATCAACAGGAATGATGAGACTGCCATCAGTTCCCAGGCAATGAGGAAGGCGATCCCATCATGAATGACCAGAACTCCCAGCATGGAAAGATGCAGGGCAGAGAAACTGAGTAAATGCAGCCCGTTCATCTTTCTGACTCCTGAATCCCCGACCGGGTTCATATATCCTTTTGCATAAAGGAGACCGGCAAGTACGATGAAATTTGTTACCAGAATAAAAAATGAGGAGAGCGGATCGAAGAACAGCTGCAGCATGCCTGCAGGTCCTTCTGCTATGATGGCATGGGTTTTTCCGTTCAATAATACCTGCCAGGCTGGTAAGGAGGTAAATATCAGGATGGCTGTCGTAACAAACAGGGTGAAGGTGTACTTTGCTTTCCCCGGGATAATAAGGATGAGAAAAGGCAGAATGACCGATACAAAGGGGAGGTAGTTTCCCATGACCGGTGCAAAAATATACAATTTATCTACTCATACCTCAGCGCATCGATCGGATTGAGCCGGGCTGCTTTCCGGGCAGGATACCATCCAAAGAAAATACCAATGGCCGAGGAGAACAGAAACGACATTGCAATAGACTGAACCGTAATTGTCACCGGCCATTTCATAATGGAGGCAATAATATCGGAGGTGATGACGCCCAGGGCGATGCCTATGATCCCCCCGATCAGGCTGATCATCAGAGCTTCTATGAGAAACTGCAGCAGCACATCCCGTCCGCGTGCACCGACGCTCATACGGATGCCGATCTCCCTGGTCCGCTCCGTAACAGATACCAGCATGATGTTCATGATCCCGATCCCTCCGACCAGCAGCGAAATGCTTGCAATACTGGCCAGCAGAACTGTCAATACCCTCGATGTTGCGCTTGCGGTGTTCGCCAGTTCCGACTGGGTGCGGATCGTAAAATCAGGTTCCTCCGAAGGGCCCAGTTTATGCCTCTCCTTGAGCAGATCTGTAATCTCTCCGGTAGCCGTTGCAATAAGCGGTTCAGTCCGGGCCGAAGCCAGCATGCTCTGTACATGGGTGATGGCCATCATTCTTTTCTGCACGGTGGAGAAAGGTGCCAGCACAATATCATCCTGATCCTGCCCGAAAGCATTTTGACCTTTCTTTTCAATCACACCGATCACCCTGAATGGTATTTTATTGATTCTCATCACTTTACCAACCGGATCTGCATTTTCGCCAAAAAGATTATCCACCACGGTCTGTCCAATCACACACACCTTGGCAGAGGAACGGTCGTCGTTCATGCCAAAGATATTACCATTGACTACATTCAGATTCCTGATGATGAAATAATCGGGATAGACACCCCAGACAGAGGTACGCCAGTTGTTGGAACCTACAATCAGCTGGCCGCTTGTGCGGGCCTGGGGCGTTATATACTGCACGGAAGGACACCGGTCGGCAATAGCTCTTACGTCATCAAGCGTCAGGCGCTGGGCAGTGCCGGCCTCCTGCCTGACTCCACCCGAACTGCTTGCTGATGGCCAGATCATCAGGGTATTGGTGCCGAGCGATGAGATCTGATTCTGAATACTCTCTCTCGAACCCTGGCCGATAGCCAGCATGGCGATGACTGAGGCAACCCCGATAATGATCCCCAGCATAGTCAGGAAAGTTCGCATTTTATTCTTTCCCAGTGATCTCAGCGCCGCTTTCAGAAGATTTTCCGTTTTCATATCTCCTCCTCCTCCATAACCGGCAACAGGTTTAACTCCTCTGAGGCATTTTTCGGAAGGTCAACGACAGTGTCTTTGATGATCCTGCCATCCCTGAACATGACATTCCTTTTGGTAAAAGCAGCAATATCCTGCTCATGTGTCACAATGACGACCGTAATCCCCTTATTGTTCAGTTCCTGAAATATTCCCATCACTTCAAGGCTTGTCCGTGTATCAAGATTTCCGGTTGGTTCGTCGGCAAGAATTACTACAGGATCATTGACCAGAGCCCTTGCAATGGCGACACGCTGCTGTTCGCCGCCCGAAAGCTGGCTTGGAAGATGATGTGACCGTCCTGCAAGCCCCACCGATTCGAGTGCTTTCAGCGACCGTTCCTTCATCTCCCGGGATGTGATCCGGCGATTGTACATCAGCGGTAATTCCACGTTTTCCAATGCACTGGTTCTGGATAAAAGGTTAAACGACTGGAAAACAAATCCGATTTTTCGGTTGCGGAGTATGGCCAGCTGATCCCTTGTAAGTCTTCCAACCTCAACATTATCGAGCATATACGATCCTTTTGTCGGCACATCCAGGCACCCGATCACGTTCATAAATGTTGATTTGCCCGATCCGCTTTTCCCCATGATTGCAACGAAATCACCAGCCATGATCTCTATATTAATCCCCCGGAGAGCATGTACCTCTACATCTCCCATATGATAAACCCTGGTAAGATGCTCAACCGATATGATCTTTTTCTCCATTTTATCTCCCTCCTCTACCTCCGCGCGGCA
>CAYWHQ010000135.1:0-7516 GCA_964457665.1 uncultured Prolixibacteraceae bacterium
GGACCGAAGATGATCCGGGGTACCGATAACAGACCGAACTTCATCTCACCATTCCGATCTTGCCGCCGGACAGATCACCTTATGGGCGATCCCCTGACGGGGTGCAGCCATCCAGGGGGCCACTCTCTCTCTCCAGTTCAGGTAATGGAATGTGCGCTTATGGGCCTGTGCATCCTCCTCTGTCTCATATGCTTCATAAAGCAGAAACCGGGAAGGATCTTCCTCCGACTGCAGTACATCAAACCTCATGTTACCTTTTTCTTTAACAGACTCCAGGTGGTTGGAAATGGTTGCTTCAATAAAATCACCGATATTTTCAGGCTTAACAAAAACTGTAACGGCAGTGACGATCATAACATATGTTTTTGCAAAGATACCGAAAGTCGGGTGAACGGGTGAACGGGTGAACGGGTGAACGGGTGAACGGGTGAACGGGTGAACGGGATCGGATAATGGTTAAGGATTTTCTGAATGCGGTTTTTAAAGAGGAATATTTCCGTGTTTTTTCGGCGGGTTCTGTTTGCTCTTGGTCTGGGTCATTTCGAGCGCCTGTATCAGTTTCATGCGGGTATATTTCGGCATGATGATCTCATCTATATAGCCCAGCTCGGCAGCCTTGTAAGGGCTGGCAAATGTGTTCCGGTAATTTTCAACCGCCTCTGTCCGGGCTGTTTCGTCGAGCTTTCCCTTATGGATGATATTGACGGCCCCTTCGGGACCCATGACGGCGATCTCAGCAGTAGGATAGGCAAAATTGATATCTCCGCCGATATGTTTGCTTGACATCACACAATAGGCTCCGCCGTATGCTTTCCGCGTGATCAGTGTAATCTTTGGAACGGTTGCTTCGCAGAAGGCATAGAGCAGTTTGGCACCATGCTTGATGATGCCGCCAAACTCCTGATTGGTGCCGGGGAGGAAGCCCGGAACATCCTCAAATGTGATCAGGGGGATGTTGAATGCGTCACAAAACCTGACGAAGCGGGCTCCCTTCACGGAAGAGTTGATGTCAAGCACGCCGGCCAGAAAGGCTGGCTGGTTGGCGACGATACCAACAGGCCGGCCGCCCAGGCGGGCAAAACCAACCACGATGTTCTGCGCATAATGGGGCATCACTTCGAAGAAATTGTGGTTATCGGCCACCGAGTTGATCAGCTCCCTGATATCGTAGGGTTTATTCGGGTCGGCAGGCACAAGTGTCTGCAGGTTTTCGTCGGGCCGCATCACATCATCATTGCAGGGACGTACCGGAGGATCCTGCATGTTGTTGGAAGGGATGAACCCCATCAGTTCACGGATCATCATGATGACCTGTTCATCGTTCTCTGCGGCGAAATGTGCCACCCCGCTTTTCGAATTGTGGGTCATGGCTCCGCCGAGTTCATCCATGGTGACCTCCTCGTGGGTGACGGTTTTAATCACCTCCGGACCGGTAACAAACATGTAGCTGGACTCTTTCACCATGAAGATGAAATCGGTCATGGCCGGCGAATAGACCGCCCCGCCGGCGCATGGCCCCAGTATGGCCGAGATCTGCGGAATCACCCCGGAGGCCTGGACATTACGGTAAAAGATATCGGCGTACCCGGCGAGGCTTTCGACGCCTTCCTGGATGCGGGCTCCGCCCGAATCATTCAGTCCGATGACAGGAGCACCCATCCGCATGGCCATATCCATGATCTTGACCACCTTGTCGGCGTTGGCACGGCTCATGGTCCCGCCAAAGACAGTGAAATCCTGTGCAAAGACAAACACCAGCCGCCCGTCGATCTTGCCGTAGCCCGTCACCATCCCGTCGCCGGCGATCCTGTTCTTCTCCATTCCGAAATCGTTGCAACGATGGGTGACCAGCTTGTCTGTCTCCACAAAGGTATTCGGGTCAAGAAGGGTGAGGATGCGCTCCCTGGCGGTTCGCCTGCCCGATTTATGCAGCTTTTCTATCTTCTCTTTTCCACCACCGATCTCGGCAGCGCTGATCCGGTACTCATAATCCCGGTATAATTCTTCCAGATTCTTCATTGCTTTTTCTCCAATTTGATCATCACCTGATGCGCATTGACCGTATCTCCCTCCTTCACGAGGATATCCGTAATCCTTCGGTCGCCGGGAGCCTTGAACTCGCTCTGCATCTTCATCGCCTCCACGACGATGAGTGTCTGACCGGTTTTGACCTCTTCCCCGGGTTTAACGGGAATACGAACCACCTTACCGGGCATCGGCGAGGAGATGGCATTATCTCCTTCCACCGACAATCCTTTCTGTCGGCTCAGTATATACTTGGCTTCTGCGTCAATCACCTCCACGTTGAAAGTCTTGGCGAAGGTATTGACGATGTACTTTCTGGGCTGATCGCCCCCGATCAGTTCAATGTTATAGGATTTTCCCTGATACAGGATCGAGTAGACCCCTTTTTCAGCCTGCAGAATATCAATTTCATACCGGATGTTGTCCACCTCCACGACCATCTTATTTCCAGCCCTGTTGAGCACCTCAATCCGGGCTGTCCGGTTACCGTTGGTAATTTCGTATGCCATGGTTACAGTCTTAATACATTGCGTTTTCTGCCAAAGTCTTTCCAGTTGTTTCCGAGCTCTTCGGAGTACCTGGGGGGCTGCATACCGGAGAGCTGGTCAAGATAGTCGATAAAGGCCGCGATCATTGCCATGTCCTCGCATTCGGTTCCGCATAATCTTGGCTTCATCAACCGCTCCTCGTTCGTCTCAATAAAATGGGTATTGTATTTCCCCTGGATGAAGTCGGGAGTGTCCATGATCTTCTCCAGAAACTTGATATTTGTTTTGACGCCGGTGATCTTGTATTCATAAAGGCCTCGTTTCATACGGGCAATGGCCTCCTCCCTTGTTTCTCCCCAGGCGATCAGCTTGGTGATCATGGGATCGTAATATATCGGGATCTCATATCCTTCGTACACGTAGCCGTCGCAACGGATCCCCAGGCCGTGTGGTTCGGTGATATGCTTGATTACCCCCGGATTGGGCATGAAATTGTTGTCGGGATCTTCGGCATATATCCGGCACTGCAGGGCGTGGCCATGCTGCCGGAGTTCCTCCTGTTTCCAGGGCAGCGGATTCCCGTTGGCAATGCTGATCTGCTCCTTGACCAGGTCGACTCCCACCACCCTTTCCGTGATCGGATGTTCTACCTGAAGCCTCGTATTCATCTCAAGAAAATAGTACTCCAGGTTGTCGCTTACGATGAACTCGATGGTCCCTGCACCCTGATATTGAACCGCTCTGGCGGCCATAACGGCCTTCTCCCCCATTTCGTGGCGCAGCTCCGGAGTCATCAGGGGAGAAGGGGTTTCCTCGATCACTTTCTGATGCCGTCGCTGGATCGAACACTCTCTTTCGAAAAGGTGAACCACGTTCCCGTGCTGATCGGCCAGTATCTGGAACTCGATGTGGTGCGGGGATTCGATATATTTTTCGATGTAGACTGAATCGTCTCCAAATGCGTTCAGGGCTTCCGACCTGGCTCTCCGGAGGGAGGAGACCAGCTCGTCGTGATGACGCACCAGCCGCATCCCTTTACCACCTCCGCCTGCGGAGGCTTTGATCATGACGGGCAGTCCGATTCTTTCCACGATCTCCATGGCCTCCGTCTCATCGGATATCCGTTCGGTAGTACCGGGGACCACCGGCACGCCGGCCGCGATCATGGTTTTACGCGCAGTGATCTTGTCGCCCATGGTCGTAATGGCATAAGGACCCGGCCCGATAAAACTGATCCCTTCGGCAGCACAGCGTTCAGAAAAGAGGGCATTCTCCGACAGGAATCCATATCCCGGATGGATGGCATCGGCGCCGGATATCCTGGCCGCCCGGAGGATCGATTCGATATTCAGGTAGCTCTCCCTTGAAGGGGAAGGCCCGATATGCCATGCTTCGTCGGCATACCTCACATGCATGGAGTTCCGGTCAGCATCGGAATAGACCGCTACCGTGACCAGCCCGAGTTCCCGGCAGGAACGCATCACCCTCACGGCGATCTCCCCGCGGTTGGCAACCAGTACTTTCTTTATCATTCCCGGATAGATTTAATCTTATTTAAAATTCAGCGTGCAAAATTATAGCATTTCTTTCAGACAAAAAAAAATATCTACATATGTACGCAAGGGTAGTCTCATTCATTTACATGCGGCTTGGATAATTGAAGAGATTTTACGATCTTTGCCGGCCATGAAAGGCTTTACCGGCGCCACACTGCTTCTCTTATGGCTGATATTTCTCTGGGGATGTACAGGTGAAAGCGATCCGGGCAATTCCCCAGGCGGACCTGACAGCACCCTGCTGAAGGGTTACGCAGCGCTCCATGGCTGGCTGGATACGCTGAAAGCCAATCCATGTTTCAAGGAGGCAGGGATCGGATATCTGATTGTTGATATTTCCGGTCAGAAGCCTTCTGTAATTGCGGCCTGCAATCCCGATGTCCCCCTTATTCCCGCCTCCGCCCTGAAGCTCCTGGTGACCGGTGCTGCGCTGGAAATTTTCGGTCAACCGGTGATTCCCGAAATAAAGATCATCAATGAGATGAGTGTCAACTGGCGCTCCTCGAAGATGATGCGCCGGATCGGGAAAAAAGTTCTGGGAAAGGAGAATAACCGTGAAGGAGCCAGGGCTGTGACCGAATTCTGGAAGGCGAAGGGACTCGACATCCGGGGCATGGTGCTTGACGACGGGAATGGTCTCTCGAGGAACAACGCCATATCCCCGAAGCAACTGGTGGATGCGCTGACCATCATGCTCCGGTCCCCTCATGCGCTTGATTTTTACGAATCTCTCCCGGTGGCAGGTTACACCGGTACGCTCCGCAAAGCCATGCATCATACCGCAGCACAAGGCAGGGTGAGGGCAAAAACAGGTACCATTGCAGGCGTTAAAAGTTTTGCGGGGTATGTCCGTACCGTTTCCGAACGCCAGATCATCTTTGCCCTGATCATTAATAACTATAATTGCCGGACCAGGGATATCAAAAGAAAGATGGAAACAGTAATGGTTCGTATTGCAGAAATATGAAGGGCTACGAAAGAGTGACCCAAAGATCCCTGTCCGCTGCTCCCTGCTCCTTAATCTTTTCCTAAAACCTGATCCGGGGTATCAGCACGGGCACCCGCTTTGAATATTCCTGGTAATCGGTCCGGCGCTCCCGCTGGCGTTTCTCCATCATCGGAATGCTGATGAAGATGAACATCAGGGTGATTGCGCCAGGCCCGACCACCACCCACCAGTATTGAGGCGATGCAGCCAGGGCAAACAGGTAAAGTCCCCACCAGAACAAGATCTCACCCAGGTAATTGGGATGACGTGAATAACCCCAGAGCCCCTTATCGCAACTTCTCCCGGAGGCATTTTCCTGCCTGATGAAGGTTTTGAGCTGCCGGTCGGACACCGCTTCCAGGATGATTGCCCCAAGGGTAACCAGAAAGGCAGCCATATCAATAAATCCAACAGGTTCGGTCCGGAAGGAGGCTACAACCCAGATGGAAAGGGTGCCACCAAAGACCATCAGCGCCGGAAAAAAATGGATTCCCAGAAAGCTTACCAGCCAGTACCATTTCCCAGATTTTTTTCTTAGATCGCGATAACGCCAGTCCTCATGGGTCATTCCAGACCATCCACCCAAAAAGTTCCAGGTGAGCCGGATGCCATACAGCAGCGCCAGTAAAAATACCGCCACGATCCTGACATCCAGGAAATTGCTCATGGTGAGCAACAGATAGCCATCGGCCCCGAGCCAGTAATAGACTGCCATAACGGGGGGTGCAACGCTCCAGTAGGGATCAAAGACACTCGAATTGCGGAAATCGACGCTTCCCAAAAAAATCACCGTCACCGCCAGGGCAACCATCACAGCCGACTGCAGCAGCGGCGGGTAATTGCTCACCCTGCTTACATACCACGAGAGGGTAAAGGCAATGGTATAAACGATCAGCAGGATCAGACCTGAACGCACTTTTTCGGAGAATCTTACCATTTAAAACTGATTTAAAACATTATATCTGTCCCGGACATCATCACATCGTCAAATTACCTCCTAACCAAACGCCTGCAGGTCGTACAGTTTCCTGTAGATGCCGTTGCGTCCGAGCAACCCGGCATGGTGTCCCCTTTCGACGATCTCGCCTGCCTGCAGCACCACGATCTCGTCGGCAAACTGGATGGTACTGAGGCGGTGTGCAATGACAATGGAGGTGCGGTTCTTCATCAGATTCTCGAGTGCCTGCTGGACCAGTCGTTCTGACTCGGTGTCCAGGGCCGAGGTGGCCTCGTCGAGGATCAGTACCGGTGGATTTTTCAGCACGGCACGGGCAATACTCAGCCGCTGCCGCTGGCCTCCGGAGAGTTTTGTCCCCCGGTCGCCGATGTTGGTCTGGTATCCTTTGGGCATCCTGACAATAAACTCGTGCGCATTGGCAACCCTGGCCGCAGCGATCACCTCCTCCTCTCCCACATGTTCCATCCCGAAGGCGATGTTATTGAAAACCGTATCGTTAAAGAGGATGGTCTCCTGAGAAACAATACCCATCAATCCCCTCAGGTCGTTGATGGCAAGCTCCCGTATCGGCTGACCGTCGATGCGGATCTCCCCTTCGATACAGTCGTAAAACCTGGGCAGCAGGTCAACCAGGGTGGATTTTCCTCCTCCCGAGGGGCCTACCAGGGCAATGGTTCTCCCCTTCACGATGGTAAGGTTGATATTTTTGAGCACCGGCTCGCCGGTATAACTGAATCCTACGCCTTTGTATTCGATCCGGTCGGTAAAGTCATGCTTGCGTACCGGATCAGGAACCTCCTCGATCACCTCCGGAGCTGCCAGGATATGTTCAATCCTTTCGACGGCGGCAGCCCCCTTCTGGATATTATAGTAAGCCTGGGTGATTGATTTTGCGGGGGGAATGACCTGTGAAAATATCGTCAGGTAAACGATAAAGGCCGCGGCATCAAGCGCATTGCCCGGCGATAGCACCAGTTGACCGCCATACCACAGGACGATCGTGAGGGTGATGGCGCCAAGGAATTCACTAACCGGGGAGGCAAGATCCCTCTTCCGGTAGGCTCTGACCATTGTCCGGAAAACGCTTTGGTTCGATTTTCTGAAACGCTTGTCGGCAAACTCAATGGCATTGAAGGCTTTGATGATCCGAAGCCCGGAAATGGTCTCCTCAATGATGGAGAGCAGGCCACCCAGCTGTTTCTGTGCTCTGACGGAGGTTCTCTTCAGGCTTTTCCCGATCCGGCCGATCACCAGGCCCGAAAGCGGCAAAAGAATCAGTACGAAGATGGTGAGACTCGGACTGATCGCAAAAAGAGTTCCGACGAAAAAGATGATCTGGATGGGATCCCTGAACGCCATCTCCAGGGAACTCATGATCGACCATTCGATCTCCTGAACATCGGTGGTCATCCGGGAGATGATATCACCTTTCCGCTGTTCGGTATAAAAGCCCAGTGGCAGTATCAGAACTTTGAAATACAACTGGTTACGTATATCTTTT
>CAYWHQ010000136.1:0-7407 GCA_964457665.1 uncultured Prolixibacteraceae bacterium
TTACCATAACCCCGATGCCTGATGGCAGATGGCTGATGCCTCCTTTGCAAAATTACGTTACTTTTGCCCTAAAATCACCCTCCATGTCACGAATTCTTGTGATCGACGACGAACTGAGCATTCGTAATACCCTGCGTGAGATCCTTGAGTATGAAAAATACCAGGTCGACGATGCTCCCGACGGTGAGACGGGCCTGCAGCTGGCCGGTCAGACCCGTTATGATGTGATCCTTTGCGACATCAGGATGCCACGGATGGACGGGATGGAGGTTCTTTCGAAACTGATGGGGATCACCGACGCCCCGGTGGTCATGATTTCAGGTCACGGCACCATAGAGACGGCTGTGGAGGCGATCCGGAACGGCGCTTTCGATTATATCGCCAAACCCCTCGACCTGAACCGCCTGCTTGTGACCCTCCGCAATGCAATGGATCGCAGCAGGCTGGTCCAGGAGACACGGATCCTGAAACGCCGGATTGCCGGAACCACCGACATGATCGGCGATTCGGAGGCGATGCAGCAGGTATGGAATATGATCAGGAAGGTGGCCCCGACTGATGCCCGGGTGCTCATCACCGGGGAGAGCGGCACCGGCAAGGAGCTTGTGGCCCGCTGGATCCATGCCCTCAGCAACCGGGCCGCCGGACCCTTCATCGAAGTCAATTGTGCCGCCATCCCCTCCGAACTGATCGAGAGCCAGCTATTCGGGCATGAAAAGGGATCCTTTACCTCTGCGGTCAAACAGCATAAAGGTGATTTCGAGCAGGCCCACGGGGGAACCCTTTTCCTTGACGAGATCGGGGATATGAGCCTCTCCGCCCAGTCGAAAGTGCTGCGGGCCCTGCAGGAGAACAAGATCACCAGGGTGGGAGGGGAGAAAGAGATCCGGGTGGATGTTCGTGTTATTGCAGCCACCAACAAGAACCTCCGTGAAGAAATCCGCAGCAGGACCTTCCGCGAGGATTTATACCACCGCCTCAGCGTCATCCTCATTGAAGTGCCTCCGCTGAACCGGCGGCTGGAGGATATCCCTGCGCTGGTGAGCCACTTCGCCGCCGGATACAGCGAAGAGCAGGGCAAACCGGCACCGGAGATCACCCCCGAAGCCTTGGAGGCCCTCCGGCAGATTCATTGGTCGGGCAATATCCGCGAACTCAGGAATATGGTTGAGCGGCTGGTGATCCTGTGCGATGGCACGGTGACTGCGGAGGAGATCAGGAGATACTCCGGCGTGTAGTTTTTTTCCCTGATTTGAATATCTGATCTGGTTTCTGATCCTTATGTACTGGTAGAAATTCATATTGCTGTTGCTGTTTTGCCTCTTTGGGGCGCCGGGCTGCATTGCGGAGCAACAGGATAGTACCCGGGAGGAACTGCTCAGGGAGGAGATGGTGTCGCTTCAGATTGCCCGCCGGGGGAGGGAGAATGATCACCCCCGTGGGCACCCCGTCGTCGCAATACCTCGTGCTGCTGAAAAAAAAATGGCAAAATCCGGCAAACCAATCTGCTCCCCGTGAGATTCGTCCCCATGATCGATGAAAAGGGAAACAGCTATTGACCTCTAAAGGTCCATCCCCGGCAAATCACCCAAACACCCCCACACCCTCTTCCCGTGGAGCTGGGGGGATTCGAACCCCCGTCCAAACAGGCCGCAAAAGTGCTTTCTACATGCTTATCCTCCCGTTGATTGTCGGGATACGGCAGGAGAGTGGCCGGCCAACCGCATCCTTAGTCCCTTTGGTTTCGCTGCTTCAACGGGACGGTGAAACAACTATTCCGGCTTTTTCGATGCCTCGTCCGGAACACCGCCGGTCAGGGTTTTCCGGGAGACAATGGTGGTTAATCTCTCAGATTAAGCAGCCATTCTGTAAGCGAAGTTATCGCCATTTATTGTTGTGTGTGAATTAGGTGGTGACGGGACCAGTTCACGAACGCCCGGCATGCTTACAATCCCACGTACCTGCTGTCAAAACCCGACAGCCCCGTGTGACCTTTTCACCCACCCCTGCCACTCAGCAGAGGTGAAGGCAAAAGGGATGCAAAGGTACAAAAAATTCAGTCTTCTTCAACCTCCAGTACCGTTTTTGCAAAGGCGGAAACAGGTTTCGACTGGTACAACACCTTGTAGAGCTCTGTTATTATCGGGAAATTGCTTGCGACATCGATCCTGCCCGACAACTCCTCATAAAACACCTGTACGGCGGTCTTCCCCTCCAGTACAAGTTCATGGGATATCTGTTCGGTGAAAAAACCCTTTCCTATAAGCAATCCGAGCGTCCGGTTCCGGCTCAGGTCATTCAGCGCGGTCAGGGTGAAATCACCGTATCCGCAGTACCGGTAAAGCGTCTCCTCCTCGCCGCCGTAAAAAAGCAGCACCTTCCGCATCTCCCTGAATGCCTTGGTGAGGATCAGAAAACGCATGTTGGGCGAGTTGTACTGCGCATCAATGATGCCCAGTACAATGGCATACATGTTCTTCAGGATGCTCAGGATCTCCACCCCCAGCATGTCGGTCGACTGGTCAAGGTAAACGCAGGTGTCGCGGAAAAGACGCATCAACGGAACGGTTACCTCCGTGTCGTGATATCCCAGGGTAAACCCGGTGGGAATGTTGTTGATGATCTCCCGTGCGAAGGTAGGTCCCTTCATGGTGGCCACCGGGTTCGGGAAACGCCGGTGGAGGCACTCTACCACTGTCCTGCGTTCGCACCCGAATCCTTTGGCCAGGTTGACCAGGATGGCGCTCCGGGAGATGAAGGGCTTGAGCTGATCCAGAAAGGGTTCGATCACCAGGGAAGGGATAGCCAGAAAAATCACATCCGCACCGCGCAGTACTTCATGGCCGGTTGTGGCTGTAAGGCCGGGGTGTAACCGGAAGGTCGGAAAGTACTTCTCGTTGATGTGCCGGCTGTTGACAGATGCGGCTACCTCATCCTCCACCGTATGCAAAACAACCCCTCCGCAGGAGGCCCCCGCGAGGATATGCCCCATGGCCGTGCCAATGGTCCCCGCCCCGATGATGACAGTCTGATATGGCTTGTGATCAGTCATAATAATCCGAAAAATAGATGTGAAATCCTGCCCCGTTCTCCCGGTTGATCTCCAGGCGCGCTTCGATCTGCTCAATCAGGATCGCCACGATACGCGACCCCATCGACGTGGGATTGTCGAGGTTGAAACCTGCCGGAAGTCCTATCCCGTCGTCCACCACCGAGAGTTTCGATAACTTCTCCTGTTTCTCCAGGGTGATCCATACATTCCCTTTCCGGTTCTCCGGAAAGGCATACTTATAGACGTTGGTCAGCAGTTCGTTCATGATCAGCCCGAGCGGAAGCGCCAGCCTGATGTGAAGGTTGCCGGGTTCGATCAGGGTATGCAGGTTGATGTTCTTGTTCGAAAAGGCACTCGAAATGATGATCGCCAGGTTGCGCAGATACTCATCGAACCGGATGAGATGGATGCTGTCGGAACGGTACAGTTGCTCGTGAACCAGCGACATGGCCCGCACACGGAGCTGCAGGTCGCTGATCTCAGGCGAGGATTGCGGCCTCTTTTCCCTGTTTTTCTGAAGCTCCATCAGACTGATGAGAATGGCAAAGTTGTTCTTCACCCGGTGGTGGATCTCCCGGAGCAGCAATTCCCGCTGAGAGGCATTGCGGGCGATCATCTCCTCATATTCCACCCGCCGCGTGATATCCCTCACCACGGTCACCATCTCCCTGAACGCTCCCGTCTCAGGGTGAAACAACGGATTGACCAGACTTTCGGCCCAGAAAACCGAACCGTCTTTCCGTAAAGCCTGATAGGTGAACTTTGCCGGACGCATCTCCTGCGTCATCCTGGTAAAGGATTCCAGTATCCTCTCACGGTGCACCGGCGCAATCAGGTCGACGATCCCCTCCATGGCATAGATCTCCTCCTCCGAGTATCCGTAAAGGCTTTTGCAGGAAGGTGAGATGTAGATCCGGTTCAGCCGGGCATCCAGCAACGAGATGACATCGGTGGTATTCTCGGCGATGAAACGGTACAGCGACTCACTATCGGCCAGCTTCTTCTCCGTCTCTACCTGTTTGATGATCTCCTCTTCCAGTTGCCGGTTGAGGTGTACAAGCGATCTGCGCGACTGCCGGATCTTCCCCGATTGCTGCATGATCAGGATCCCCAACCCGGTCACAACCAGGAAAAGGATCTCATAAAACAATATTCTCACCTTCCGGTTCCTGATCTGCAACTCCTGGATCTTCTTCTGTTGTTCCAGCAGCTGCCACGACATTTCGCTCTCCAGCAGCGCCCTTTTCGAAATAGAGGCTGACAGCGCAGCTTCACTCCGCGAAAGAAGGATTCTCTCCCGCATCTCCAGATAATCCCGGTAAAAAAACAGCGATTGCCTGAAATCGCCCTGGTGCCGGTAATAGTGATAGAGCTGACGGCAGGCGTTTTCCAGAAAGACCATGTTTCCCGCATCTTTCAGGACCTGATAGCCCTTTTTCAGGTAAAAACCGGCCGAATCCATCCGGCCTTGTTCCATGTATATGACACCCACATTGATGAGCGAGGCGCCGTAAAAATCAACCCTCCCGCTTTGCTCCCTGATCCGCAGCGCCTCGAGGTTATGGCTGAGCAGCCGCACGTTGTCATGGATCTCCTGGTACACATGCCCGATACGGGTATGAAGGATGCCCATTTCGGTCAGATTCCCCTCCTCCCTGTAATAGTTGAGCGACTGCTGATAACAGTAGATCGCGTTCCCCGGTTCAGAAAGCTGGATATGAATGTCGCCCAGGGTACGGTAACACCGGGCAACCGGTTCCTTCAATCCCAGCCTCGTGTAATACCCGATGGCCATATAGATGGCCTGCCGAGCCTCCCGGTATCTGTGTTTCGTCATCTCGATCTGTCCCAGCACATCATAAAGAAAAGCAGCATCGGTCGGATTGTAATAATCATGATGAACATCCCGGGCACGGCTGTAATAGTATTCCGATTTGTCGACGGCGCCGATCCCGGCAAACAGAATGCTGATACGGGTAAGGGTGTTGGTGTGCCCGGGAAGGCCAGGGTGTGTGCGGTAAATGTCGAGCTTCTGGAAGAATTTCTCCAAAGCAGCCTGAAGGTTGTTTTTTCCGTTGTAGTATCTCGCCAGCAGGTCAAGCGCCTGGATCATACCTTCCGGATCATCCACCCTCAGCGAAATATCCCAGGCCCTGGAAGCGTAAAGGTAGGTGCTGTCGAGGCTCGTCGTGATAGAAGCTTCGGAGAGCCTCAGAAGATGCTTTATGTCGTGCTGTACTGCGGCGCTCTGCTGGCCGGCTGCCTCCCCTGTGGCAAACCACAGGATCATGGCCGACGCGAAAAAGATCTTCCGTACCGGTAAGTGAAATGCTGACAATGGAGCAAATTTAGAAAAAATAGTACTTTTGTCAATTATTCACATCAAATGATTGCAGGGTCACTCTTTTCAGCGCCGGCCAGGCTTTTCAACCGGATTGCCTGGGGTCTGATGCGGTGTGCCCTCAGGGGCCGGTCTCAGGCCTTATCCCGGAAACTCCGCCTTCCTGATTCGGTCAGCATCGGCCAGGTGTCGGTCGTGGGCCACAACATCCGGATTGGCGATCACACCTACTTCAACAGCGGGTATATATCCTCCGGCAGCGAATCGTCGGTCACCATTGGCCGCTGGTGCGCCATCGGATATAACGTGACCATCCTGGCAATGACCCACGACGTCTCCTTCCCAACAGGCCCTCCCGGCACCCGGCCCTTGCAGTTGGGAGATGTGACCATCGGCGACGGTACCTGGATCGGCAACAACGCGGTCATCCTTCCCGGAGTTACCATCGGGCGGCAATGCGTGATCGGCGCCAACACGGTCGTAAACGCCGATGTGCCCGATTATGTCGTGGCCGCAGGAATCCCCTGCCGGACCGTCAGGATCCGCACACCCGAAGAACTGGCGCCACATACCCAATCCATCAGCAAAACATGACCCGATGAAAATACTTATCACAGGAGGAGCCGGGTATATCGGTTCCACCATCGCCACGATGGCGCTCAAGGCAGGCTTTTCCGTGCGCGTGGTCGATATCCTATGGTTCAACCCGATGATCCCGCTGATCCATCTGAATAATCCCGATTACGAATTCATTCACGGCGACATCACCCGCGAAGATCTGCTGCCGGCATGGCTGGAAGGGATCGACTTTGTGATCCATACCGCTGCCGTGGTGGGCGACCCGGCCAGCAAAAGCTTCCCCGAACTGACCAGGAAAATCAATTACGACGCCTCCCTGGCGCTGCTTAAAGCTTCGGAAAAAATGGGAGTGAAGGGATTCATCTTCTTCTCTACCTGCTCCAACTACGGCGTAGCCTCCGGGATCGCCGACGAAGCTTCGGAGCTCCGGCCACTGTCGCTCTACGCCGAAACCAAAGTGGCGGTCGAAAAGGATATCCTTGCGGGAACATACCACCTCGACTGGGTCATCTGCCGCCTCTCAACCGTCTTCGGCTCCTCGGCACGCATGAGATTCGACCTTACGGTCAACGACTTTTCCCTGCATGCCTGGAAGAACAGGTACCTCGACATTTTCCTCCCCGAATCCTTCCGCCCCTATATCCACGTCTACGACCTTGCCTCCATCATCATCCGTATGCTGGGTAATTTTTCAGGACTTCACCACCAGGTATTCAACCTCGGATTCAACGACCAGAACTACCGGAAAATACAGATCGCCGATGCCGTCAGGGCCATCATACCCGATGTCAGGATCGAGATCCTCAAGGAGGGGGGCGACTATCGCGATTACCAGGTGAACTTCTCCAAACTGCAGCAGTTCATGCCCTGTCACCATATCCATACGGTGGAAAGCGGCGTGAAGGAGGTGATCGGACTGCTGAACGACGGGATGATCAGCGATCCCGGGGCAGATATGTTCTATAATACACGACCGGCGCTTTCATGAAAAGAGATTTTTCCAGAACCATCGGGTTTATCAGGGAAACATTCGGAAATCCGTCGTTCGTTCCCCTGCATGCTCCGGTCTTCCCGGGAAATGAGAAGCAATATCTGACTGAGTGCATTGATACCACCTTTGTAAGCAGTGTCGGGAAGTTCGTCGACCGTTTTGAAGAGATCACGGCAACCTATACCGGAGCCCTGAAAGCGGTTGTATGCGTGAACGGCACCGAGGCCCTCTTCATGGCGCTTAAATTGTGCGGGGTTGAACCCGGCGATGAGGTCATTACCCAGCCCCTCACCTTCATCGCAACCGCCAACGCCATTGCCTACACGGGGGCGCAACCCGTGTTTGCCGACGTCGAAAGGTCAACCATGGGGATGTCGCCCGGCTCCCTTGAGGAGTTTCTCGCCACCTTTGCCGAACCAGGCCCCGGCGGCCGGCCGGTGAACC
>CAYWHQ010000137.1:0-7332 GCA_964457665.1 uncultured Prolixibacteraceae bacterium
CATAGGCGCTGGTGCGGGCTGCGTCGCGGCGAACCAGCACATGACCGTTGAAGACGCCGGTAGACTGTTCGTCCATCACTCCCTTGAAATGGGTGCTGCTGGTGCAATCGGGCGAACGGTGATCGATATTGACCTGGTTGTCGATATGCTGCCGCCGGTCCATCAGGTAAAGCCCGTAAATATCTGCCCTTGCATGAGAACCATTCAGAACAGCGACAACATTATTCCGGACCAGACCCCCATTCAGGGTGATGAAGTGAGATTCCAGATCAGCCTCTTCTTCCAGATGAAATACCGTACGGCTAACCAGGTTCTTATTATTGTTGAGGTTCTGAAGCTTGTAGTGATCCAACCTCGCTCCGCGATCCATGACAATTTCCGTGACAATATTCGAGAAACCGGGTTTTTCATTGTACGAATCATCGCAATGGACAAGTGTAAGGCTGCTGTTCTTCCCGAGTATGATGAGGTTCCTTGATTGCAGGAAAATATTATCGGGGTGTTGGATCACGTTGATGATCTGCACCGGGCGGGGACTCCGGACATCATCGGGAATGCAGATAAAAACCCCGTCCTGGAAGAGGGCTGTGTTCAAGGCTGAAAGGGAATCCTGGTCGAAGGAGGCATACCGGCCAAGATGGGCGGCGACCAGTTCGGGATACTGTTTCATGGCCTCTGCCAGGCTGCCCATAATAATCCCGTTGCCAAGTTTCATCAGGGGTACATCCTTCGAAACATACCAGCCATTCAGCAATCCGATCATTGCGGTATCCATTTGAGGTATGTTGCACCGGAACACTTTCTGCACATCCACATCCGTTTCAGGCAGGGATATCCAGGAATAATCACCCCGCAGACTCTCCCTCAGGTCGGTCTGCCGCCAGCCCTCCATACGGGTGGTGGGAAATCCTTGCGACACGAAGCTCCGGAGGGCCTCCTCCCGCAGGGTTGTTACGGCCGGAGGGTCGTTACGGGTAAACAGTTCACGGTGAGTGGTGAAGAGAGAAGCGAGTATTTCAGATTTCAGATTTAAAATCGATTTGCCTTTCATCCCTGTTCCTTTCTGATCCAGTCATATCCCTTCTCCTCCAGTTCCAGTGCCAGCTCCTTGCCGCCCGATTTCACGATCTTTCCTTCGAAAAGGACATGCACGTGGTCGGGGACGATATAGTCGAGAAGGCGCTGGTAATGGGTGATCACCACGAAGGCGTTGTCGGGCCGGCGAAGTTTGTTCACCCCGTTGGCGACGATCCGCAGGGCGTCGATGTCGAGCCCCGAGTCGGTCTCGTCGAGGATGGCCAGTTCCGGTTCCAGCATGGCCATCTGAAAGATCTCGTTCTTCTTCTTCTCCCCGCCGCTGAAGCCCTCGTTCACCGAGCGGTTGGCCAGGTTTGAGGTCAGCTCGACCAGGGCCTGCTTCTCTTTCATCAGCTTCAGAAACTCACCCCCGCTGAGTGTATCGAGCCCTTTGGACTTACGCAGTTCGTTCACCGCGGTGCGCATGAAGTTGGTGATGCTCACCCCGGGGATCTCTACCGGATACTGAAATCCCAGGAATATCCCCTCTCGGGCACGCTCTTCCACAGAAAGTTTCAGCAGATCCTTGCCGTTGTAATGCACCTCGCCTTTCGTCACTTCGAAGATCTCGCGCCCCGCGAGCACCGAAGCCAGGGTGCTCTTCCCGGTCCCGTTCGGCCCCATGATGGCATGCACCTCGCCCTTGTTCACCTTCAGGTTGATCCCCTTCAGAATCTCCTTCCCCTGGATGGAGGCGTGCAGATTTTTGATGGATAAAAACATTTTATTTAGTGAATAGTGATTAGTGAATAGTGATTAGTGATTATTCGTAAATCGTACTTTGTAAATTGTAAATTGTAATTTATCCCACACTCCCTTCAAGTGATATCGATAAGAGCTTCTGGGCTTCCACGGCGAACTCCATCGGAAGCTGCTTCAGAACTTCCTTAGCATAGCCGTTCACAATCAGCCCGATGGCGCTCTCGGTCGAGATGCCGCGTTGCTGGCAGTAGAACAACTGGTCCTCGCTGATCTTCGAGGTGGTCGCCTCATGCTCCACGATGGAAGATTTATTGCCTACCTCGATATAAGGGAAGGTATGCGCCCCGCATTGGGAACCAAGCAGGAGGGAGTCACATTGGGAATAATTCCTGGCATTGGCGGCGTTTTTATTGATTCGCACAAGTCCCCGGTAGGAGTTGTTGCTCTTCCCTGCCGAGATCCCCTTCGAGATGATGGTGCTGCGGGTATTCTTTCCCAGGTGCTGCATCTTGGTGCCGGTGTCGGCCTGCTGGTGGTTGTTGGTCACGGCAACGGAGTAGAACTCTCCCACGCTGTTGTCACCCAGCAGGATGCAGCTCGGGTATTTCCAGGTGATCGCGGATCCTGTCTCCACCTGTGTCCAGGATATCCTTGAGTTGCTCCCCTTGCAGATCCCCCGCTTGGTCACGAAGTTATAGATGCCTCCCCGTCCCTCCCTGTCGCCCGGGTACCAGTTCTGCACCGTGCTGTACTTCACCTCTGCGTCCTTCATCGCCACAATCTCCACGATGGCGGCGTGCAGCTGGTTCTCGTCGCGCCGGGGCGCCGTGCAGCCCTCCATGTAGCTGACATACGACCCCTCGTCGGCCACGATGAGGGTTCGTTCAAATTGTCCTGTATTGGCCGCATTGATCCGGAAATAGGTGGAGAGCTCCACCGGGCAGCGCACGCCTTTCGGGATATAGCAGAAGGAGCCGTCGCTGAAAACCGCCGAGTTGAGGGCGGCGAAGAAGTTGTCGGTATAGGGCACCACCGACCCCATGTATTTTTTCACCAGGTCGGGATGATTCTGCACCGCCTCGCTGAAGGAGCAGAAGATGATCCCGTGTTTTGCCAGGGTTGCGGAGAAGGTGGTTTTGACCGACACACTGTCGATGACTGCATCCACGGCGACACCCGCCAGTTTCTTCTGCTCTTCCAGGGAGATGCCCAGCTTGTTAAAGGTATCCAGTAATTCGGGATCTACCTCATCGAGACTGGCCAGCTCCTTCTTCTTTTTTGGGGCGGCATAATAGATGATCTCCTGAAAATCGATGGGATCGATCTTCAGATGAGCCCACTCCGGCAGCTTCATGGTCTGCCAGTGACGGAAGGCCTTCAGGCGGAACTCGAGGAGGAATTCAGGCTCGCTCTTTTTGGCGGATATATAACGGATGGTGTCCTCGGTGAGTCCCTTCGGGGCGAATTCCGTTTCGATATCGGTCACAAAGCCGTATTTGTAATCGCTTCCGGTGACTTCATCGAGGATCTTGCTGGTTTCGGATTCCATGAACGGAAATTTTTGCAAAATTCGTCATTAATCGTGCCATGAACAAATCTCTGACACTTTTTCCGGCAAAGTTAACTAATTTAAGTATTCAAATACCTGTTTATGTTTTCCTACCCCTCCCCAACCCCTCCCCACAAAGGGCTTCTCCCCCTTCCCTTCTTGGGGAAGGGGGCCGGGGGGATGGGGTAAAACAGGATTGAACCGAATAAACTAATTTTGCAGCCAAAACCAAATAAACCGGAATTATGACACAGGTTACCAGGATTGCGCAAGGAATTGTGGAAAAAGAGGCTTTCAGAAATTTTATTTTTCTTATCATCTTATTCTCTGCAGTGCTGGTAGGTCTGGAGACCTATTCACCGCTTGCAGAAAGGTATAGCGCCTTACTCTCCTTGCTCGACAGGGGGGTAATCTTCATCTTTGTCGTGGAGATCGCACTTAAGATCCTTGCCCGCGGGAGCAGGCCCCTGGAATTTTTTAAAGACCCATGGAACGTTTTCGATTTTCTGATTGTTGGCATCTGCCTGATCCCAGCCGTTGATACCCATTTCGTCGCGGTTCTTCGCGTAGCCAGGGTACTCCGGGTCCTGAGGATGATCTCTCTGTTCCCCAAATTACAGCTTCTGATCGGGGCGCTGCTGAAGAGTCTCCCGTCAATGGGGTATGTCATTCTTCTTCTTTCCATTCTCTTTTACATCTATGCGGTGCTGGGCAGTTTTATGTTCGGGCAGAAGGATCCGCTCCACTTTGGGAATCTCCACCTCTCCCTGATCACCCTTTTCAAGGTGCTTACCCTCGAAGGCTGGACCGATATCCTGAATGTCCACCTTTACGATTCCGCTGAAGGTGCTGCAGGTCCGGTTGAGATCACCTCCGTATGGCCGTTTTTCTATTTCGTTTCGTTTATACTTGTCGGCGCCATGATCGTCATGAACCTCTTCATCGGCGTGATCATGAACAGTATGGAGGAGAGCCAGAAGGAACTTGAGGCCAGAATACAGTCGCTGAACGGTCGTGAAAACACGGAGGCGCTCTTCAGGAATATCGTGCACAAACTGGATGAGCTGAAGAAGGACCTCGACAACCTGAAATCAAAGGTTAATAGCGGTTGAACGATTTGAAGGTGTAAGGTTTATCCTTCAGCAGCAGTGCCGGTAAGCAATCAGGCGCCGGAGGTCAGGTATTCTTTCATGGAACGAATGATCCGGTCAAGATTCTCAGGAGAGAACGAGGATGCATAGCATCGTTTAAAGACCTCTATCTTTAGATCTGCATCCGGGATCCCCGGATAATCCTGGGTAATTGAACTTTCAAGAATTTTCCGGCCAAAAGAATTCAGTTCCTCGCCAATCCTGAACCGTTCACTGTCTGATTTTAACAAAAGGATCTCAAGTTGCTTGTCCCAATTATTTTGTGCAGTGTTCGCCATGGGATTCAGAAAAGACCAAATGTTTCAAACTTCAATTCCTTGCACCAATATTGTATATATTGAATGTCAATCCCAGGTAACGACAATAAAATCCGGATATCATGAAGCTGCTTATCACTTTGAATTTGCTGGATCCAATCCAATTTCGAGATGATGAGATCTTCCGGAGAAACGAACCAAATGGGAAAATCATCTATCACTTTCAGGACTTTCCTCGCAAATTCCAATCGCCTGTATTCGGTATCTTTTCTTATGATAAAGTCTATCTTCAAACCCGTCGTGTGATCAATGACATTAAACATTCCTTTCCTGCTGATCTCTTCTCTGACGGTTTCGGAATCGATGTAATAGCCTGATTTAAATAATTCCAGAAAGTGAGGCAGGTTTTGTCTGTCAAGTTCAATGACGATATCGATATCCATCGTCATTCTGGGAATACTATAGACATTCAGGGCCAGGCTGCCGGAAACCATATACCCGATCCTGCTTTGTTCAAGTGATCCGGTGATCCGTTTGAGAAGGGTGTGGAACATTGTTCAAAGATACAAAGGTAGTGTAAACGTAAATGTGCTGCCCTGACCGGGAACCGATTCAACCATGATCTTCCCGTTCATCAGTTCGATCAGCCCTTTGCAGATGGAAAGTCCCAGGCCGGTTCCGCCGAAATGACCATGTATCTCATCGGCGCCCTGCCTGAACCGCTCAAAGATCACCTCATGAAAGACCGGATCAATCCCGATGCCGGTGTCGCGGACGAAAAACAGGAGATTTTGCTCATCCTTTCGCGTACATCCCAAAGTAACGGTCCCCTCCTTCGTGAATTTCAGGGCATTGTTCAGCAGGTTGTTCAGAACCTGCCGAAGCCTGGTCTCATCGGCATTCAGGTGCAAATTGAAAGCCTCCGGATCAATCTCCCGGACCAGGGTCACCTGCTTTAACTGATTATGCTTCAGGATGGTCTGGTACGACTGAAATACCTCCTCCAGTACCTCCCCGGCTAAAAAAATCTTATTGTCCAGCCTGATCTGGTTACTTTCTATGATGGAGATATCCAGCAGGTCGTTGATGATTCCCAGCAGATCTTCAGATCGCCGGATGATCACCGCACTGTACTTGATCCGCTCCGCTTTACCCAGATCCTCCTGATGCAGCAGGTCGGCAAACCCGACAATGGCATTCATGGGTGTCCGGATCTCATGGCTCATATTGGCCAGAAAAGCCGATTTGAACCGGTCGCTCTCCTCTGCCTTCTCCTTTGCCTGAACCAATTCCTGTTCCACCTGTTTTTCATGGGTGATATCGGTAATGGCACTGCGGTACAAGAGTTCGGGCTCTGTTTGCCAGGTATTGGTGGAGACTTTGACAAAATGGTTCTGGTCTTTTCCCGGGATGAGCAGCATGACCGATTGTGTTTTCCCTGTTTGCCGCAATGCCTGGATATGGAAATAAAAGGCATCCTGACTCCCGGGATGAATCCAGTCGGTAACGAAGGTATGCTTCATATTCACCCTGCCATTTCCGGTCATGCTGGCAAACGTATTATTGACGGTATGGATCCGCAGGTTGTCATCATAGGTTACATATCCCACGGGAGCATCATTGAATAAATCGGTAAAATGCTGGCGGGAGGTATCCAGTTCAAGGGTGATCCGTTTCAGCTCTTCATTCTGGTACTCCAGCTCCTGGTGGTAGATCCCGATCTCCTCCAACAGCTCTGCGGCCGATGTCATCTCGTGCCGGAAGCCGCGCCGGTAGGCATCCAGAAAAATCTCTATCTTCCTGTTGAAATCAGCGGGTGTGTTTTTTTTCTTTTCCATGTTTGATCACTCCGATATTGAACAAACAACCTTCAAATTCTTCGTCATGGCCGATCAGGGGCGCTCCGGTCAGGGTAAGCTTTATCCTCTTTTTGTCTGGTCTCAGGATGCTGATCTGACGATTGAAAACAGGTTTACCCGTTGTCTTCAGGATCATGAAGGGATGATCCTTATCTTCCAGGATGCATTCATCCTTGTCGCTTATCTCCCAAATCGCGGAATTGAAATCACGGGTAGTAATCTCCTTTATGGGTAATCCAAGCACTGCTTCAGCGCTTTTATTGGCATAAATGATCCGGCCTTCCCGGTTGAGTATGAGCTTAGCCATGGGGCTGTCGTCAAGAAGCTTGTCGAGAAAATCCCTTCTTATACCGATCTCCTCTTCCAGCCCCTTTATCTTACTGATATCCATCACCGAACCAACAAGACGGAGGGGTTGTCCATTCTCATCCCGGTCGGTGATCCTGCCCCTGTCGTAATACCAGGCATACCCGCCATCCTTTCTCCTGATCCGGTAGGTTGCATCCCATGCCGGGGAGCGTCCCTCCAGATGATCTCGCATAAACTGCATGGTTTTTTCATAATCATCAGGATGGATCAGGTTGCATATGGCCATCACGTCACCGGGGAACTCCTCCGGTGTATATCCGATCATTGTGGCTTTCCTATCGTCAAAAATGACCTTCCCGCTCGGGATATCCCATTCCCACCAGGCCATATTGCCTGCACTCATGGATGCTTCCAGCCTTTTGTTGAGT
>CAYWHQ010000138.1:0-7298 GCA_964457665.1 uncultured Prolixibacteraceae bacterium
CACCGCCATCGTATCCATCTTTACATCATACTTTTTTTCGTAATAGGACTTGTACTCTTTCAGTCTTTTTTCGATATAATCTACACCCACATTCTTCTTTTTTAGAACGGCGTGTGTCTCCTTGTTGATCACGTGAAGCACACAAACCTTGTAGTTCAGGTAGAGTGCCAGCCGGACACCATGTGAAATGGCGTTGTTACAGGTTTCTGAGAAATCGGTGGGAATCAGGATGATGTTGTTGAATTTCGATTCTGTTTTAGTCGGTTTTGTGGCCATAAATGTAGATTTTCTGATGACTGATTACGATTACCGGATCAAAGATACTATTTCTGTCAGGTTTTCGGATTTTTTTTGATCTCTGAGTTTTTTAGATGTAGCGGTAAAATAATGGTGGTTGTCAAGAAACTGGATTTGCATTTCGAACCATTCCCTCAGGGTGGACCTGAAGATGCCGAACCGTTCCCATTCAAGGCGCAGTTGTAAGGAATGGATTAAGAAATCTTCCCGGCCAAGATAGTCGAGATCGGCATCACAGAGTATCTGTCCAAAAAGGTCGGAGGCTTTCTGCGGCATTCGTGTGGTGAGGATCAGCCTGACCACCTCCTCCGTTTCATCCGGGGAATAGCCGAATTCCGGAAGGATGGCGCGGGCAATGGTTTCCGAAGCCAACTCATGTTCCTGATATTGGTCGAGCATGCCAGCATCATGATACAGCGCTGCTGTTTCGATAAGGCGCAGGGAAGTGCCGCCGATTCCTTCAAGGCCGGCAATCATGCGGGCCGAATCCCATACGTCGAGGGTATGGGCGGGTGAATGGTAGAAGAGATCCGGATGCAACTCTCCGGTGAGTCTTTTGATGATATGATCCCTGGCTCCCTCAAAGTCCATGGAAAAATCTTTGCGGTAAACTTACAAAAAAAAGGTGGTCAATCAGAAGGTTTTAAGATCATGGATGGCTTTACGGGGGTCGGCTGCACTGAATACCGAGTTTCCTGCCACCAGGATATCGGCGCCGGCCTCCACCAGCAGCGGAGCGTTAAGGCTGTCGATGCCTCCGTCGACTTCAATTTTGACCGCAACCTGGTTCTCCAGGATCATTTTTTTCAGATTCCTGATTTTGGTCAGGGTCGGCAGAATGAATTTTTGCCCGCCAAATCCAGGATTTACCGACATCAGCAGAATAAAATCGGCAAATGGCAGAATATCTGTCAGCAATCCGACGGGCGAATGAGGATTCAGCACTACTCCGGCCTGGGCGCCAAGGTTGCGGATCACCTGGAGCGAACGGTGCAGATGTGCAGAGGTCTCGTAATGGATGCTGATCATATCCGCTCCTGCCTTGCGGAATCTTTCCAGGTATCTGTCAGGATCGGTGATCATGAGATGCACATCGAGCGGTTTTCGTGCGATGCTTTTAATCTTCTCGATCACGGCGAAACCGAACGAGATATTCGGAACAAACACTCCGTCCATGACGTCGAGGTGAAAAAGATCTGCTTCACTGGAATTGACCATCTCAACATCTCTTCCCAGGTTGAGAAAGTCGGCTGTCAGAAGCGATGGTGCAATCAGGTGTTGCATGGAGAGGGGTTTCCGTTGGACGGTGGATTGTTATCCAAGGTACGTCTTGAGGATTTTGCTCCGGCTGGTATGTTTGAGCCGGCGAATCGCCTTTTCTTTAATCTGCCGGACTCTTTCACGGGTAAGGTCAAACTTCTCCCCGATCTCTTCGAGGGTAAGGGGATGGCTGCCATTGAGTCCGAAATAGAGCCGGATGACGTCTGCTTCCCGAAGCGTAAGGGTGGAAACGGCTCTTTCGATCTCTTTTTTCAGGGATTCGTAAAGCAAGCCGTTGTCGGGGGTAGTATTTTCTTCACCTTTGAGGACATCGTACATGGTATTGTCCTCGTCCTGGATAAGCGGAGCATCCATGGAGACATGCCGGCCGCTGTTCCGCAGGGATTCCTTGACTTCATTTTCGGAGATCTCCAGCAAACGGGCGATTTCGTCAGCATTGGGTTCGCGCTCGTATTTCTGCTCCAGCTGGGCATAGGCTTTATTGATCTTGTTGATGGAGCCGATCTTATTGAGCGGTAACCTCACAATCCTTGATTGCTCGGCAAGCGCCTGCAGGATCGACTGCCGGATCCACCAGACCGCATAGGAGATAAATTTGAAGCCTCTGGTTTCGTCGAACCTTTGCGCGGCTTTGATGAGGCCCAGGTTGCCTTCATTGATCAGGTCGGGGAGGCTGAGGCCCTGGTTCTGGTATTGTTTTGAAACGGAAACCACAAATCGCAGATTGGCCTTGGTAAGCTTTTCCAGCGCCGACATGTCGCCTTGCTTGATACGCTGGGCAAGGGCAACCTCCTCATCAGCCGTAATAAGCTCTACCTTTCCGATCTCCTGCAGGTATTTGTCAAGGGAGGCTGTTTCGCGGTTGGTAACCTGTTTGGTAATTTTTAACTGACGCATGCGATCCGGTTGGTTATTACTCAGTGAATGGTAAACGGTTTACGAAAATCAGGTCCTGCAGGTTTCAAAGTTATTCTTTTTTTTGCTCCTGGTCTTCCGGTTTGGCTTTGGGATTTGGGAGGAGTATTTTTCTGGAAAGTTTCAGCTTACCGGTCTTCTGATCAATATCGATCAGTTTGACTTCCACCTCCTGTCCGACTTTCAGGGCATCTTCCACTTTTTCCAGTCGTTTCCAGTCGATCTCGGAGATGTGGAGTAATCCGTCCTGGTTGGGAAGGATCTCGATAAATGCACCGAATGTGGTGATATTTTTCACTTTTCCTCTGTAGATTTCTCCGACTTCGGGTACCGCAACGATTTTTTTAATCTTTTCGATGACGGCATCGCGAGCTTCCAGGTTATCGGCCACGATATCCACGACGCCGAAATCACCGATCTCCTCGATCACGATGGTGGTGCCGGTTTCGCGTTGCATCTCCTGGATCACTTTACCGCCGGGCCCGATGATTGCGCCGATGAATTCCTTGGGAACCTTCATTTGGAAAATCCTGGGAACAAAAGGTTTATAATCCGGCCGGGGTTGCGGGATGGTCTTCAGCATCTCACCCAGGATATGCAGTCTTCCCTGGCGGGCCTGTTCGAGTGCTTCCTTAAGAATTTCGAAGGAGAGTCCCTTGACCTTGATATCCATCTGACAGGCGGTGATTCCCTCGGCCGTACCACAAACCTTGAAGTCCATATCGCCGAGATGATCCTCGTCGCCAAGGATATCTGATAAAACCACATATCTGGTCTGGTCGGTGATCAGCCCCATGGCGATGCCGCTCACGGGCTTTTTCATTTTTATCCCCGAATCCATCAGGGCCATGGTTCCCGCGCACACGGTTGCCATGGAGGAAGATCCGTTGGATTCAAGGATATCGGAGACCACCCGGATGGTGTAGAGGTTGTCGTCGCCCTGGGGAATCATGTTTTTCAATGCCCTCATGGCGAGATTGCCGTGTCCGATTTCCCTGCGGCTGGTACCGCGAATCGGTTTGACTTCTCCCGTGCAGAAGGGAGGGAAGTTGTAATGCAGCATGAAACTGGCCTTATCTTCGATGACGGCGCCGTCGATCACCTGTTCGTCGAGTTTGGTGCCGAGGGTTACGGTGGTCAGCGACTGTGTTTCACCCCGGGTGAATATTGCGGAACCGTGGGCGGCAGGGAGGTAGTCAACCATCGACCAGATCGGTCTGATCTCATTGGGTTTTCTGCCGTCGACACGTTGCTGGTTGTCCAGGGTGGCATTTCTGATCGCTGTTCTCTCGATGTCATGGAAGTACCGGTCAACCATGGCTTTTTTAGCCTCTTTTTCCTCTTCAGTGAGCGTGGCAACAAATCCTTCCCGGAGGGTATCAAGGATCTCTTTGCGCAATTGTTTGCTGGCTACGCCCCGGGTAGCCATGTCATAGATTCCGCTGTAGACGGCATCGTGCAGCCGTTGTTTAAAGCCGGGGTCGTTGACCTCGTGGCTGTATTCCCTTTTCGGAGTAGCTTTTGCAACCCCCGTTGCGAGGTCATGCTGTGCCTGGCATTGCAACTTAATCGCTTCATGGGCATACCGGAGGGCATAAATCATGTCGGATTCAGAAACCTCTTTCATTTCACCTTCTACCATGACAATACTGTCGGAAGAGGCGGCAACCATGATATCGATATCGCTGTTGGCGAGTTCGGAGAGGTTTGGATTGATGACCATCTTTCCGTCGATACGGCCAACCCTGACCTCAGAGATGGGACCCATAAACGGGATATCGCTGACCATCAAGGCAGATGAGGCAGCCAGACAGGCCAGTGCATCAGGTGCAATATCCCTGTCGGCAGAGATCAGGGTGATGATCATCTGGACCTCTGCGTGGAAATCGTCGGGGAAAAGAGGCCGGATAGCCCTGTCGACCAAACGTGCGATAAGGATCTCGTGATCGGAAGGACGGGTCTCACGTTTGAAAAAGCCACCCGGAAACCGGCCGGCGGCGGCATATTTTTCCCGGTATTCAACTGAAAGAGGCAGAAAATCTACATTTTCTGCTGCGTCTTTCCGGGCAACAACGGTGGCAAGCAACATGGTGTTGCCCATTTTGACTACGGCAGAACCGTCGGCCTGCCGGGCAAGACGGCCGGTCTCAATAGAGATCTCCCGGCCATCAGGTAAATTGAAATAGGTGGTGATTGGCTCCATAAATAAAAATACGGGCATGAAAAAAGGCAATTTACATTGCCCTTTTCAGCGAAAAAAAATTACTTTCTGATATTCAGTTTCTTGATAATGGCACGATACCTCTCAATATCGGTAGCCTTCAGGTAGTCGAGCAGGCTTCTGCGTTTACCTACCAGCCGGATAAGAGATCTTTCAGTGACCAGGTCCTTTTTATTGACCTTCAGGTGCTCGGTCAGATGCTGGATTTTTTGAGTGAACAATGCGACCTGGGCTTCCGTTGAACCTGTGTCGAATTCTGATTTCCCGTGTTCCTTAAATGCTTTCTTCTTTACGTCGGCAGATAAATTCATGTTTGTTTTCGTTTATTTCCTGTTATTCGGTTTATTCAGCCTGTTAAAATGGCCTGCAAAATTACTGAATTCTTTTTATACAGCAAAGATAATTATAGTTTCAGGTATATTTTTTTGGCCTGTCAATACCCTTAAATTTGCGTCATATTTAAACAGACCGACGATGGAAAATATTCGCGAAGAATTCAGAGTAAAAGGGGAAGAACTGGTGGAGAAGGTCAGGCAACTGATCCATGAGGGAAATGTGAGACGGCTGATCATCAAGGACAACGAAGGCAAGACCTATCTTGAAATACCGGTGACTTTCGGTGTTATCGGGGCACTGCTTGCTCCGATGCTCGCGGCGATTGGCGCCGTGGCTGCCATGGTGGCCGACCTGAAGATCGAGGTGATCAGGACAGAGGAAAAGGATACGGATCCGGACCAGTCGGAGGATGTACCTCCTGCCAGATCCTGAAGGATTCATACGCCTGAATTTCAAGCATTTCAAAGCCGTTCTGAATCTTGCAGCCCATTTCGGCAGCAATCGAAAGGAATCGGGTCTGCGGGGGATTGTATATCAGGTCATACGCATATTGTGCGGCATGCATCAATTGAAATGGGAATGGAGGTGCGTTGCCGGTTTCGGGGAACATCCCGGCCGGGGTGGTATTGATGATAAGGTCGGTCCGGATGGACAGGGCCTGGCTGATATCCCGGTACCCGATGGCATCGGGACAAGAGGGATTTCTTGATACAAACAGGAAGGGTATCTTTCTCATCTGCAAGGCATAGGCCACTGCTTTTGCGGCGCCACCAGTCCCCAGGATCAGTGCCGCCCTGAAAGTCCTGTCGCGTGGAAGGGATTCCATAAAACCGATCCAGTCGGTATTATATCCCTTCAGCCGGACAGGATCCATTGTTCTGTCGGCTGCTACGAGGTTGACTGCTCCGATTGCCCGGGCTACCGGATCGATCTCGTCGAGGTAGGGAATTATACCGGTTTTATAAGGGATCGTGACATTGAGTCCGCATAAGGCCGGTATGGTCCGGAACAGTGTTGGGATCATCCCTGCTTCCGCCAGTGGAAACAATTCATACGTGAACCCCTCGAGAGATTTTGCTATAAAAAGATTATCGAAATAATCTTTTGACCAGGAATGCGTCAGTGGATTGCCGGTCAGGCCATAAACCACCATGCCCTTATTTTGGCTGGTATTTCTTGAAACGGGATGGCAAAAAATCGAAGAAAGTTTCCGCCCGCAGGCCAAGACGGAGGGTTTCCAGCGAAATGACATCGGAGGGTGCAATATTTCCCAGGTTTACCTGAGATCCGAAGTGATTGATAAACCAGGTTTGCTGTGATTTCAGGGGAGCTTCCCAGATTACTTTCTCGGCGTCGACCTTCGTCAGGATCTTGTTGATCAAAGCCACATGGGCTTTTCCGGTTGGCCGGTATATTCCTACATTTCCGCTCTCCCTGGCCTCGCCGATGACTTTCCACGACCCGGCCTGCAGCTCTTTTTGCATCATTTCGATCCATCGGGCAGGGGCGATCAGGAGCCCTGATTCCTTGGAACCGACCTCAGAAAGTACCAGGAAGTCCTTGGAAAGCTGATAGATATATTCGCATTTCCGGTCATGGTCCAGGAGTATGGACCCATCGGAAACCTCCACTGTGTCCAGTCCAAGGCGTTCGGCATATCTGCGGTAACCGTCGAACATGTCGCGGATGATAAAGGATTCGAAAAGGGTTCCGCCCAGGTATACCTTGATCCCCGCTTCGTGCAGGATTTTGATCTTCTCAGGCAGTTTTCCGGTCACAAGGGCGGTCCCGAAGGCAAGTTTGACGAAGTCGGTGCTGAAGGCGGCCGATTCGGCAAGATCTTCGGCCTGTCGCAATCCGATTCCTTTGTCCATAACCATGGTAATGCCGGTCTGTCTCGGCTTGGTTGGCCGGTCGGGGAGCAGGGGTAATTCTTTTACGGTCATTTTCTGAATGTATCAATCATCCCTATCAGGCCGGGATGGTTTTTAGCTTCCGGAAATGTGGTAAAGAGCCTTTGCAGGCCCTCCTTGTCCATATCAAGTGCCCGGGTCATCGTCACGTATGCCTGGTTTTGTTTTCCCGACATGAACTGGTAATATGCGATTCCATAATGAAAATCGGGATTCTCCTGATGAAAACGAAGTCCGTTGTTCAGCACCTCCAGTGCATTCTCATAATCTTTCCGGTCGGCATACACTATCGAAAGGTCCAGCCAGATGTCGGCGTCGTCAGGATCCAGTTCCGT
>CAYWHQ010000139.1:0-7272 GCA_964457665.1 uncultured Prolixibacteraceae bacterium
GGTGTCGACAAGGCAGGCATAATCTTTAACATCGTATTTTTTATCTCGCTTACATCCATTCTACTGCAGGGTACTACCCTTCCCCTGATGGCCGGGTGGCTCGGGCTCACCATCCCTGCCGAGATACGGAAACAGACAGTGCTCGACTGTGAAATGACCGGACGTGATGGTTCCATGATGATCCGTACGACCCTGACCGAAACAAGCGCTTGTCTGGGAAAAGCATTGGTAGAACTTGATTTCGGAGGAAGGATCTCCATCAGTTCAATCGAGCGCAAGGGAAAGTTTATAACCCCCGACGGGGCCACCCGACTGGAAAAGGGTGACCTGCTTTCCGTGACTGCCAGCTCCCCTGAAGACCTGGAACGCTTTTACAGGATCATCGGAGCTAATGCATAATTTTGCAGAAATTCTGAATTAAAACATATAAGAATGAAAAACAGAGTAACTACCTTTCTGATATATGCCGCGCTCATCACTACGTTTGCCTCCTGTACTACCGGGGGAGGGGATTACGATGAATCGTTGCCTCCCGGAGTTCATAAAGTGGAGGCCGAAGAGGTCATCCAGACCGACAGGTACACCTATATCCGGGTGTCGGAAGGCGACTCCGCATACTGGACGGCTATCGGCCGCAGCGAAATCCTTGAGGGGGGAACCTATTACTGGTCAACGGGCTTTGAAATGCAGGAATTTACCAGCAACGACCTGAAACGGACCTTCAGAAGCATCATGTTCGTGGAAGATTTTAGCGACAAGCCGCCAGTCGCCACACAACCTGCCATGACGGCACCTCATGGGGGCTCCTCCTCCGTGATGGCAACAGGCCGGCAACCTGTGCCGGAAAAACAAGGAATAAAGGTCGAAAAGGCCGACGGGGGATACACCATCGCGGAACTTTACGCCGACAGGAACAATCTGGCTGGTAAAAAGGTTAAAGTGCGCGGTGAGGTGGTGAAATACTCTCCGGGCATCATGAACCGCAATTGGGTACATCTGCAGGATGGTACCAGCGATGCAGGGAATTATGACCTGACGGTAACTACCCTCGAAGAGGTGCAGACAGGTGAGGTTGTACTGTTCGAAGGCATCATCTCCACGGGAAAGGATTTTGGTTCCGGATACTTCTATGAATTGATCCTGGAAGAGGGAACACGGATCAGATAGCAGGGAAGGCTTATCTTACTCAAAATCTTTTTTTGTATCCAGTTTCCTTCGGATATCATCCAGGTCGCTTTCCAGTTCTTCCATCATTTTTGACCAATTATCGAGTACCTCCTGCCGCCATTGCGGGGGTCCCAGTACAAACGTACTCCTGGGTTCGCTGTCGCCGGGGATTTCCGAGCCGGTCACCATCCAGAAATAGATAATTCCGGGTTGGAAAAGATCTTCGCGCAGGGTAAGGGTCGTATCGGTGACCTGAGAACTCCATATCCGTTTGGTGCCATTTTCAAATACCATAAGGTATACAGGCTCGCCTCCGGGAGGTCGCTGCCATACGAATTGTATGGGGCCGGCAGGGATGACCGTCGAGTCGGCCGGAAGCCTCATCAGGCTGTTGGCGTAATCTGCCCTGGTACGGTATACGGCGCCCTTGATCACCATGGCGGTTTGTGACTCCTCCTTGTCGATGATCGCCCGCGCTACATATTTCATATATTCTGCCGTGAGCGAGGATTGGTTATTTCTGCAAAGGGCCGACAAGTCGGAAAAAGTCAGGGTGGCCGGTTCAGTGAGGCGCAAGGCCCTGTCCTTCCCGCTCAGCAGGATCACTGAACTGCCCTGTCCGATCCTCAGGATGGAGCCGGCGTCAATCCTCGTCTCTTTTTTCAGTGGTTCGGATACACCTCCCTTAAGCACCAGCACTATCCCTCTGGTGTGATAGGCCGTGAAGGTTTCACATTGTCCCGCTGCCTTCCATGATAGAAAGAGTATAGCAGGGAACAACAAGACGATCTTTTTCATGGGTCAGTCATGTGGAATAAAGATACTCTTAAAACCGTAACGTTCATGTAGCCAGAGTACGCCCCTTTCATAGAAGTTGACAAAGGTCGGATAAAGCAGGACAGGGGCCAGGAAATAACCCGTATGAATGCTGTAACGGGCATGATGGTATAGCAAAAAGAGAAGGTAAATCAGGAGGAGGTTGAGGATCAGCAGGAAGATGTTGAAGAACATCTTGAATGCAAAGTTGTACCGGGCATTCCACCAGGTCGACAACAGGATGTAAAAATAACAGAATACAAACGAGGTGAGGAGGGTCAGCCACAGAGGCATTTCGTTGATATAAGCGCCGTTAAGGATCATGGAGACGATGTTGGCATGGATGACCACACCATACATGTCGGGTCTCGAACGTCCGGCGATCTCTGGATTCATCGGTGTATAATAGATGTCCTCGAGGTCGGGCGGGGCATCAAACGACGCTCCGATGTAACCCATCAGGACAATTTTACCCCGCATCACGCTCAGGTCGAGGGTAGTGTCGGTAAGGTCCATCACATCGAAACAAAGAAATGCATCCCGGTTTCCCCGGTAATGGATGATCTCCCTTGGATTACTCCTGCGGATCAGTCTTTCGGATGCAGACGGATTATACGCTCCGGCCAGGGCCGCCCCCATAGACAGGATCGTATCGCCCCGGCAGACCTCCAGAGGGCTGAAAGTCCTCACGGTGGATGTCAGCGGGTCGACCCCGCCGAGATTCACAAAGCCCATTCTTTTACCTGTGAACCATGGGTACGAGACTTCCAGCGTATCAAAAATGCCCTCCTTTGCGCCACTTCCGGTCAGGAAACAGGCCATGACAGTTTCGGGCAGATGAAGGATCGCCTCCCGCAAGGCTGAATCAGTTTCCGGGTCACGCGGATGCATAAAAAAGCCGTCGAAACCGATGACGGCAGGATGCTGCTGCTTCACGATCTTCATTTGCCGGGCAATCTCTTCGCGGCTCAGATGGCCGATATTGACCATCACGATGCTGGTATCGATCAGATTGTCGTCTGTTCTGAGTTCGCTGTACAGAAGGTCGCTAAAATTAAAATCACCCAGCGCCTTGCTGACCGGATCAAGGAAAGAGAGGTTGACCGCGACCACCCCCAGCAGGGCCATCATTCCGAACAAGAGGATATCCGCCGTAATAACATGCCAGTTAAACCAGCGGAATGGACGTATTTCCTCTTCCCTGTTAACAGGACCTGATTCATCCATTGCCCGAAATTAACAAATTCGCACATATGAGATAATGGTCACGAAAAATGTATTATTTGTTCCCCGACGGAACCAGCGGAACCAGTTGGATCATGGCCTTTGACGAAGCCGGTGGCTGGGCGGACCACGGCGCAGGGGTCTGGCCCTCCGTCCACGCACCGATGGAAAACACCCTGGCATCGATGGTGGTACCCACCGGATTTGTCGGTGTAAATAATGATCTGCCCGGGAGATCATCAGACCTGGTAATCGAAATCGATCCAAATCCTTTGACACAGAACACTTCTTGCAGGATCGTCCCGGTACAAGTCTGCCATCTCACTTTCAGGAGATTGGATATCAACGGCCGAGCGGTATTCCTTTCCGATCTCGGGATGGCATCGAAGGCGGGAACTACCCTGGTATTAATACGGGAATCGCTCTCCCCCGGTTTATATATCTGTATTGCAGGAAACGGTACAATACAGGTTACTTCGAAGCTGGTGGTTCAACAGGGACGGTAGTTTCTTCATGGTCCAGTTCTTTCATAAAGGCCGACTTTCTTTCTGACTGTCGGCAATTATTAAGATAAAACCTGGCGCTGTCACGCGCCCCATCAAAATAAAAAATCGCCGCCAGGTTCAGCCGCGCATCGTCGAACCAGGGATCGAGGGCGATGGCGCAGTGCAGGGTTTTCCGGGCCTCTGCTCCCCTTTGCAGGGTCCACAGGGCGGTGGCCTGATCGTTCAGCACCCTCACCTCGTAAGGCGTATACCGGAGCGCTTCGTTGAAATTCTCCAGAGCCCCGGCCACATCTCCGGTCCGGTACCGGGCCACTCCTTCGAACCAGACCACCGGAAGGGTGTTTGGGGTGATCCGGTAGAAGAAGCTATTGGCCAGCCGGCTGTATCGGATCACAACGGCATCATTTTTTCTTTCGTTCCGGAAAACTTTCAGGGTAAAGTACTCTGCACGGATCCTGACCAGGGAGAATGAGGCCGACAACAGCAGGAGCAGGATCAGGAGAAGGCGCATCACCCTGCCGGCCCAGGCAGGAATGGCCGGAAGGAACCATTTGAAAGGTAACCGGTGGCAAAGGAAAGCCAGCATCGCGAAAAGCAGGAGGTTGTGTTCCACCCGACGCAGCGGAAAGTCGAAAGCGGCATAAAGCAGAAAACCCGTCAGAAACGCAGCGTACAGCAGCGCCGGGATGGAGGGGGGCGGGTTATTCCGGACCAGCAGAATAAAAACGGCAAGCGGCAGCCCGCCCAGCAGCAGGATCGCCAGCAACAACCCCGGGATTCCCAACTCGGTCAGAAGGCCGATCCATTCGTTGTGCGGCTGGCTGTAGGTGAAATTCTCACTGGTGTGGGCAGGATTCTCCGGTTCCGGCACCGAGGGGACAACCAGCCGCCACTGACCTGCACCTGCGCCGGTGAACGGATGCTCCCTGATGAGCGGGAAGGAACGTTTCCAGAAGATCAGCCGCAAGTTGGCATTTTCATAATACTCCTCCGAAAGGTCGAAAGGGGCGATCTTCTGCAGTTCATCCCCCTGAAGCTGCTGCTTCCGGATCACCTTCTGCTGAATGGTGTCGTACCTGATGAAGTAGTCCCATACCCTCAGTTTCCTGACAAAGTAACCCTGCCGGGTGTCGTCGAGGGATTGGTAGAAGAGGATGATCATTCCGGTCAGCAGCATCAGGGCAAGGCCCAGGGTAATCAGGTTTCGCGAATGAAAAACACGACGGTAACGCCAGATCAGACCGGCAAACAGGATTGCCGAAGCGGCCAGTGTACCCAGGTAAGCGGCCCTGCTCTGGGTGATGAGGATGAAAAAGAGCGCCAGAACGCCTGTCAGCACGGCAAGGTATTTCAGGAATCCCTTCAGCAGGAGATACCCGGCTGTGACCAGCCCGAGTGAGAGGAGCAGAAAACCTGCGTAAAGGTTGTTGTTGGCACAGATTGAAACGATCCCGTAAGGGTCGAAATAATGGAGGGATTTCATCCGGTAGAATCCCAGCAGAAAGGAGAAGCCCAGTACCGGAAACAGTGCAATGATTAAACGTGTTTCGGTTTGGGGATAACGTTGATAAAGCCCAGATATCAACGTGAATAACGCCAGCGACAGAAATACAAGCTGCGTGGTAGCCAGGGCTTCTGAAGCCACGCCCGACCAAAAGACTGAAGCCAGGTTCCAGAAAAAGAACAGGGTAAATGCAACCAGGTAAAAGTTGTACTTCAGCCCCTTTGTGGCGGGGATGGCAGCAAGTGCCAGCATGACCGACAGGATCAGAATCCTGGGCTGATAGCTCTGGTCGATGATGTAGCCCGAGCGGATAGTACATGTAAGGAACAACAGGATCAGAAAGAACAGGAAGAGGATCCGGACTGGTAAAGAGCCGGTCAGGGACAGTTTCATTCGAGGAAGGTGATGATGGCGCATCCGCCCTCACCCTGCGAAGGGGGAGTGGTCACGGAGTACCCGCTGACCTTGCCACCCCGGCCTGGGCGGGAGGTCAGTACCCGGTCGTGAATATAGGAGCGGGGGATTCCCTGCATCACATCGAGGATGTTGTTGTTGGAGAATTCGGAATGGCCGGTGATGGTGCCGGTGTTGTCGGTTCCCGCGGCTCCGTTGAGTTCCGGAAGGTGGTAACCGCCTCTCTTTCCCCCCTGGCCTCCGGCTGCCTTGACGATATTATCGAATTTGGAGAAACCACCGTCGCTGCCGCCGGTGTCGCCGATCCAGCTGCCGTAATAGTAGTATGCATTGGTTCCCTGGGTTCCGGCTTCACCGATGATCACTGTCATCTGCTGGTTTGGAACGACCGTCATTTCCTGGAAGGCATACCCGCCGCTGCCGCCGTCGCCGCCATGGCGAAGGCTGTAGGAGTAAGCCCCCGCGCCTCCCCCGCCCCCGCAACCGCCCCAGAGATCAACCCGGATTTTATTGACAAATTAGGGAAACGAACAGGTTTGCGAGGTGGTCAGGACCACCTTGCCGGGATTGCAGGAGACCACATACGGCGTCTGCTGGGTGCCATTGCCGCTCAGCGTGATCCCGCTGCCTGGCAGAATCTTCGTTTCCGAACCGTCGGTGATGGGCTTGTTGATCAGGTCGTTGTAGTCGCCGCTAAATCCGTTGCCCGCCTCAGTGGCGTAAAGAGCGTAAGGTACGCTGAGCATCTGGCTCGTCCCGGTGATCGAATAGGCGGTGCCGCCGTCAGGGTCGGTCTCGGTTTTCAGAAACCAGGGGCCCGAAGCCCAGTCGATGCCGGAGAAGGTCCCTGTCACTGGAGTCCCGGCGCCGATCTCCAGGGTGAGCAACCCATTGACATTGGTGTTTGTGGAATGTGTTTCGGCATATACTGCCGTACCGGTAACCGAACCCTGTAAAAGACTGATCTTCACCCCGACGGTTTTGCCGGAAATCAGCTGACCCGAAGGCGTCCGCAGCACCGCCTGATAACTGATCTTCTGTGGCGACTGTGCCGCTGAACATAGGAACAGCAGCAGACTCAGAATAAGGAGTGAGAAAGATTTCATTGCTTGATGAATTTATATGTAATGAGGGGAAGATTGTTTTCGAGGAGGGTGATGAGGTACGTTGAACCGGGAAGATCGTCCACCACGATGGTCGTATTGGTCCGCCGGATGGGGATGTTTTTCATGAGATTCCCCTGAAGTCCGGAAATCCGGCATTCCATTGCCGAAGGGTCACGACCGGAAATCTTCAGGGTTATAAAAGAGGTGGCAGGATTTGGATAAACGGAACATTGAATCCCGACCCCGGGTACCTCATTAAACCCGGGCATGATCTGGATCTCCCAGGGCTGCTGAATCCCTTCCATCAGGTTTCCGTCATGGCCGCTGACAAAATGAAAGGCTAACTGACCGACAGAATACTCCACCGTACCCCCTGCACCCGCGATCCCGGCGGCAGCGGTCAAAAGGGTCTGCTGTGCCTGAATCATCCGGACTCCGAAAAGTGCAAGTATGATCAAAAGGGAGACATTGGTTTTCATGAGAAGAAAATAATTAACAAAAATATATCTTTTTCAGGCTTTTGTCAAGGGGGTTG